>CALJQI010000194.1 GCA_937980285.1 uncultured Gammaproteobacteria bacterium
GGGTTCGCTGCAGGATTTACCGCATGTCGACATGATGACCCCAATCACCAAGTTCGCCTCGGGCGTGTTCTCCACCGAGCGTGTCGCCGACATGGTTTCGATGGCCGCGCGCGAATGTTTCAACGGCGCCTATGGCCCGTCTTACCTCGAAATTCCGCGCGATATTCTCGATCGCGAAATCCCGATCGAAACCGCGGTCATCCCGGAACCGGGTTCCTACCGCGCCTCGGTCAAGTCGATCGGCGATCCCGCTGACATCGAAAAGCTGGCCGATATCCTGGTCAAGGCGCAACGTCCGGCGGTGCTGCTCGGGCAGCAGGTCTGGGCGTCGCAGAGCGCCGACGCGGCGATCGATTTCGTGCGCGCGCTGGATATCCCGGCCTATATGAACGGCGCCAGCCGCGGCATGCTGCCGCAGGGCGATCCGCACCATTTCGATCGCACCCGCAGCGACGCCTTCAAGAACGCTGACGTCATCCTGATCGTGGGCACCCCGTTCGACTTCCGCATGGGCTACGGCAAGCGGATTTCGAAGGACGCCACCCTGGTACAAATCGATCAGAGCTACGCCACCGTCGGCAAGAACCGCGATATCAGCCTCGGCCTCGCCGGTGATCCGGGCGCGATCCTGTCCGCGGTGGCGCAGGCCGCTTCGGGTCGTATCGACGACGGAGCGCGCCAGCAGCGCCAGAAGTGGATGGCTGAACTGCGTGAAATCGAAGCTACCAAGCTCGAAAAGCTGATGCCGATGTTCACCACCGACCAGAGCCCGATCCACCCTTATCGTCTCGCCTACGAAATCAACGAATTCCTCGGCGAAGACACCATCTATATCGGTGACGGCGGCGACATCGTCACCATTTCCGCGCAGGCGGTACGGCCGCGTAATCCCGGGCAGTGGATGGATCCGGGTGCGCTCGGTTCGCTCGGTGTCGGCACCGGTTTCGCGATGGCGGCCAAGCTGGCGCATCCCAACAAGGAAGTGGTCTGTCTCTACGGCGACGGCGCCTTTGGCATGACTTCCTTCGACATGGAAACCGCGCAGCGTTTCGGTGCGCCCTATCTTGCCGTAATCGGCAACAATTCGGCGATGAACCAGATTCGCTATGGCCAGCTCGCCAAGTACGGGCAGGATCGCGGCGACATCGGCAACAAGCTTGGCGACGTACCTTTCTCCAAGTTCGGCGAAATGATCGGCGGCTACGGCGAAGAAGTCACCGAGGCTAAGGAGATCCTGCCCGCGATGCAGCGCGCGCGCGAAGCGATCGCCAAGACCGGCAAATGCGCCGTGGTTAACGTTTGGGTCGACCCGAACGAATACGCGCCGGGCACCAAGGCGCAAACCATGTACAAGTAAACGCTTACGATTTTATTTACTGAAAATTAGTTAGAGGTAAGAGATGTCTAAACCACTCGACGGTATAAGAATTCTGGATTTCACGCATGTCCAGTCTGGCCCCACTTGTACCCAGTTACTCGCATGGATGGGCGCCGATGTTATCAAGGTGGAGCGACCCGGCGTCGGCGATGCCACGCGTAAACAGCTGGTGGACGTGGAAGGCGCCGACAGCCTTTACTTCACGATGCTGAATCACAACAAACGCTCGCTGACGCTGAATTCGAAAACCCCCGAAGGCAAGGAAGTTTTGACGAAGCTGGTCAAGGAGTGCGACGTGCTGGTGGAGAATTTTGCACCCGGTGCGCTCGATCGCATGGGTTTCGGCTGGGAGCGCATCCAGGAGCTGAATCCGCGCATGATCATGGCCTCGGTCAAGGGCTTCGGTCCGGGTCCCTACGAAGACTGCAAGGTGTATGAAAACGTCGCGCAGTGCGCCGGCGGCTCGGCCTCGACTACCGGATTCCGTGACGGGGTGCCGATGGTCACCGGAGCGCAAATCGGCGATTCTGGCACTGGCCTGCATCTCGGCTTCGGGATTCTCGCGGCCTTGCTGCAGCGTGAGAGAACCGGCCGCGGTCAGCGCGTGCTGGCGGCGATGCAGGACGGGGTGCTGAACCTGTGCCGGGTCAAGCTGCGCGATCAACAGCGTCTCAAGGCCGGCCCGCTGAAGGAATACTCGCAGTACGGCGAAGGCGTGCCCTTCGGTGAAGCCGCGCCGCGCGCGGGTAACGATTCGGGCGGCGGCCAGCCGGGCCGAATCCTGAAGTGCAAGGGCTGGGAAACCGATCCCGACGCTTACACCTATTTTATTACCCAGGCCGCGGTCTGGGAAAAGATATGCGACGTCATCGGTAAGCCGGAATGGAAGGAAGATCCCGACTACGCGACCCCGCCGGCGCGGCTGCCGCACCTGAACGAAATTTTCGGCGCGATCGAGGACTGGACCATGACCAAGACCAAGTACGAAGTCATGGAAATCTGCAATCCGCTCGACATCCCGGTGGGGCCGATCCTGTCGATGAAGGAACTGGCCGAGGAACCGTCGCTGCGCGAAACCGGCACCATCGTCGAATGCGATCATCCCGAGCGCGGGCCCTACCTGTCGGTGGGTTGCCCGGTCAAGCTGTCGGATAACGACGTCGAGGTGACGCGCTCGCCGCTGCTCGGCGAGCATACCGACGAAGTACTTACCGAGGTGCTCGGTTACAGCGCGGAAGAAATCGCGGCCTTTAAAGAAGCCGGCGCCGTTTAAATAATAAAATCCCGGATAACATAACGGTATCCGGGGTCAATGGAGGTAGTAATGAGACTAATCGTTCATGGCCAGCAGGCCTACGGCAAGTCTGTTCTCGAGGCGATTCTCGAGAAGGACGTCGACGAAGTGGTGGCGGTTTACTGCGCGCCCGACAAGGAGGGCAGGCCGCTGGACCCGCTCAAGGAATTTGCGCTGGAGAAGGATTTGCCGGTGTACCAACCCGAGTCCTACAAGAACCCGCAAGTCTGGGAGCAGCTCGCGAGTCACGATGCTGACCTGTGCGTGATGGCTTACGTCCTGCTGTTCGTGCCCGAAGAGGCGCTCAACGTGCCGAAGTACGGCTCGATCCAGTACCACCCGTCGATGCTGCCCTGGCACAAGGGTCCGAGCTCGATCAACTGGCCGATCATCATGGGCAAGGAAAAAACCGGATTGACTATATTCTGGCCGGATAACGGTCTCGATACCGGACCGATCCTGCTACAGAAGGAAGTCGATATCGGCCCCGACGACACCCTCGGTTCGGTTTACTTCGACAAGCTGTACCCGCTCGGGGTCGAGGCGATGATGGAGTCGATCGAACTGGTGCGTGACGGTAACGCGCCGAGGGTGGTGCAGGACCCT
>CALJQI010000195.1 GCA_937980285.1 uncultured Gammaproteobacteria bacterium
AGATCGAGTCCGCGGCGGATGATGTCGTCGAATTCCTCGCGGTTATAGGCGATACCGCCACCGCTGCCGCCCATCGTGAACGAGGGCCGGATGATTACCGGGAAGCCGATCTGCGGCTGCCCCTGCCAGGCTTCCTCGAGGCTGTGCGCGATAAACGACTTCGGCGTGTTCAAGCCGATTTCGGCCATCGCGACGCGAAACTGCTCACGGTCCTCGGCCATATCGATGGCTTCGCGGGTGGCGCCGATCATTTCCACGCCGTACTTTTCCAGCACGCCTTCGCGCACCAGGTCGAGGGCGCAATTGAGCGCGGTCTGACCGCCCATGGTCGGCAGCAGCGCGTCGGGACGCTCGGCTTCGATGATCTTTTCCACCACGCTCCAGTGGATCGGCTCGATGTACACCGCGTCGGCGGTGTCGGGATCGGTCATGATCGTGGCCGGATTAGAGTTGATCAGGATGACGCGAAAGCCTTCTTCCTTGAGCGCCTTGCAGGCCTGCGCGCCCGAGTAATCGAACTCACATGCCTGGCCGATCACAATCGGCCCCGCGCCGATGATCAACACCGATTTCAAATCCTGTCTGCGCGGCATCAGGCTGCTCCCTGGCGACTCTTGTGGGCCGCAATCAAATCAAAAAAACGATCGAACATCGGCGCGACATCGTGCGGCCCCGGACTGGCCTCGGGGTGACCCTGAAAGCTGAAGGCCGGCTTATCGTTGCGCTCCACCGCCTGCAGGCTGCCGTCGAACAGCGAGCGGTGAGTGGCCTTCAGGCAATCCGGCAGGCTGGTTTCGTCGACCGCGAAACCGTGGTTCTGACTGGTGATCATGACCACGCCGGTTTTCAGGTCCTGCACCGGATGGTTGGCGCCATGGTGGCCGAATTTCATCTTGACGGTGCTGGCGCCGCTGGCCAGTGCAAGCAACTGGTGTCCGAGGCAAATTCCGAAAACGGGAATGTCGGTTTGCAGTATCTTCGCGATCGCCTCGATCGCATAGTCGCAGGGTTCCGGATCGCCCGGACCGTTGGACAGGAAAATACCGTCCGGCTTCATCGCCAGCACTTCCTCGGCCGGCGTTTTGGCGGGCACCACGGTAACCCTGGCGCCGCGCTCGGCGAGCATGCAGAGAATGTTTTTCTTGATGCCGTAATCGTAGGCAACCACCTTGAAAGGCGTTTGGCCCGAATCCCTGTATCCGGATTCGAGCGACCAGGTCGATTGCGTCCAGTCGTAGTTTTCAGCGGTCGAAACCACCTGCGCCAGGTCGCAGCCGGCAAGTCCGCCGAATCCGCGCGCGGCTTCGACGGCCGCTTCCTCCGTTGCGCCGTCACCGGCCATGATCGCGCCCGACTGCGCACCGCCGTCGCGCAGCATGCGCGTCAGCCTGCGGGTATCGATATCGGCGATGGCGACGACTGCGCGCCGCTGGAGATAGTCCTGCAGGCTCTCCTGGCTGCGCCAGTTACTGGCAAGCAGCGGCAAATCGCGAATGATCAGGCCGCTGGCGTGAATACGGGTGGCTTCTTCGTCTTCCTGGTTGACGCCTGTATTACCTATGTGCGGGTAAGTCAGGGTAATCAGTTGCTGACAATAAGAGGGATCGGTGAGAATCTCCTGGTAACCGGTCATCGCGGTATTGAACACCACTTCACCGCTCGACAGGCCGTCGGCACCGATAGAACTGCCGCTGAAAACGGTTCCGTCCTGCAGGGCTAGTATTGCTTTCTTGGGCACAAATACTCCAGTTTCAAAAAAATGCGCGCGCACAAAAATGGGAGGAACCGAAGGTTCTCCCCATCGAAAAAATCTTAAGCAGTTAACACTGCGGAGGCAGCATCTTCTTGAAAGCGCATTCTATGACTATTGCCGCATCGAGTCTACGCTTGCCGGAAAAATTTGCTAAATTACCTGCTTTCACGCCTGCCGCGTCCATCCACCGAGATCCCTGAATGCTGCCAGCCCCGAGCCATTTCCTGCGCGCGGTCTTCTATCTACTGCTGGCAATACTGCTATTTGACCTGCAGGGCGTCATTATCAAGCACCTCGGCGAGCGCTATCCGGTACAGCAGCTGGCCAGCTTTCGCAACCTGTTCGGCCTCATCCCCAGCCTGCTGGTGCTATGGATGTCGCGCGAATGGCATGCCGGGGGGCGCAAACTCGGAATCCGGCAATGGCGTCTGGGGCTGGTGCGCGGCCTTTTTATCGCCGCGGCGCAATTCTGTTTTTACCTTTCGATAACAAAAATGGAGCTGGCGACCGCATCGACCCTGACCTATATCAGCCCGGTGATGATTACGATGCTGTCGGTGCCGATACTCGGACACCAGGTCGGAATCTGGCGTTGGCTGGCGGTGCTGATCGGTTTTCTCGGCGTACTGGTCATCATGGCGCCGGGTAGCGAAGTCTTTACCCCGTACTCGTTATTGCCAATCGGCGCGGCGCTTGGCTATTCGCTGTCGACCGTATGCGTGAGGCTGGTCGACCATCGAGTTCCGACCGCGCTGATTAACATGTATGCCTCGGTGGGCTCGCTGGTCGGCGCGCTCGCAATCCTGTACGGCAGCGGCGGGTATCAACCGGTGGCCACGGCGCAGGACTGGGCTTTACTGGTTGCGATGGGCATGGTCGGTGGATTTGCAGTGCTGGGGCTGATCAGCGCCTATCGCCTTGCCAAACCCGCGAGCCTGTCACCCTACGAATACTTCGGTATTCCCTTCGCTTTCGTGCTGGGCTGGATTTTCTTCGACGAAGCCCCCTTCGACAAGTTGATCCCGGGGGTGTTTCTGATTATCGCCGGCGGCATGCTGATCGCATGGCGCGAGCGTAAAAGGCGTATTGATTCGGCGCCGGTACTAACCGAGTAAGGCTTCGCTCAGCCGCGCTGTTTCATGCGTTCGCGCAACTGGTTTTCGCAAAACTCAACCGAAGTCAGCATTTGCCTGGCGTCGGCGAAGCGCATATAGGGCTTTTTCTGCAGCGCCTTGATGATGACCTCTGTGATTCCGGCCGGCAGCGTCAAATGATTCAGATCGGGTTCTTCGCCAACGATGTTTTTCTTCAACTCGGGCAGGCTGTCACCGGCAAACGGCTGATAGCCGGTAAGCAACTGGTAAAGCGTCACCGCCAGCGAAAAGAGATCCGAGCGTCCGTCCAGCTTTTTACCCTCGAGTTGCTCCGGCGACATATAGGCCGGTGTACCGATGATGACATTTTCGCCCTTGCGCTCGCGTAACTCGGTATAGGCGGCGCCGAAATCTGTCAGGATATAGGTGCGGTTGACCGCGTCGAACATGATGTTGGCGGGTTTGATATCGCCGTGCACGATACCGTGGCTATGGGCAACCGCCAGCGCGCTCAGCATGTCGCGGGAAATGCGAATACATTCGCCGACTGTCAGGTACTCGCGCTTGCGCAGGCGCAGCGACATCGAATATCCGGAGATATAGTCCATCGCGATATAGGCGCTGTCCTCGAGCATTTCGGCGTCGTGAATCTTGACGATATTGTCATGATCGAGCTGCGACACGATTTCCGCCTCGTGCAACCAGTGCTCGATGCGTTCGCGATCGTTGTTTTCTTCCGCTCGCAGGGTCATGACCTTGAGCGCGACACGGTTATGGCTGCGCATATCGGTGGCTTCGTACATCACCGCGGTAGAACCCTTGGCGATCTTGCGGATCAGCTCGTAGTGACCGATCGTGGGTGATTCGGGTTTAACAGCCGGCAGCGTCTTGCCAAGCTTGAGCAGCAGAGCCCGGTTTCTTCGAATCTCCTCGATACGGGTGACGAAATCGCTGAGGCCGGGATCGTAGTTCGACAGCCAGTGATACAGGTTGAGGGCACTGGCCCAGTGCTTGCCGGACTCCAGTAACATGCCGAGTTCGTAGCCGACCTCGAGCAGGTCGTCGCTGTAAGGACATTGTTTGAGCATCGTCAGCGCGGTACGCAAATCGCCGTTTTCGATACGTTTGCGTACGTCCGACAGGGCGATGGGCTGGTGCTGGGTCAGGACGCTGGTGGCAAATCCCTGGTACAGATCGAGGGCCCAGTAAATCGCCGACACCAGCAGCATGATCAGCGCCGGAAACACCACCGGCAGAAACAGCTGCATCAGCACCGCGAGTACGACTTCGAGCATCAACAGCGCGAACCCGGTCAGAATCACCGTCAAAATCGACAGCGCTGTAGTACGCGAACGCGTGTACTTGCTGACGTAGATCGCCAGTATCAGGGCATAGACCAGCAGCAGGCTCCATTGCGGCGCAACCCGAATCGACGAAATCGCGATGAATTCGCGGTCACCCGGCTGCAGGCCCAGAATATAGAGGAACAGGTCATACTCGAAAGTCGAAACAATCGAGGTCCGGCTGAGCAGATAGGTCACCACCAGCAAGATCGTGGTTAAACCTAGTTGCCAGGCTCTGGATTTGAAACTGAACACGGATAGCTAACTGAGAAAATTCAAGGTTGTGATCATGCGACAGAACAGGTATCGACGCAAATATAGTCTATCTGCGACATATAGCAGTCATTCGGCTGGACAACAGCGATTATTTTTCCCATGATACGGCGCAAGTTTTCGGGTGCGCGCATGGCGCGAGAATCGGGAAACTCGTGAAAATCGAGTACTGCCCCCGCAACGGTGAGGAAGCTGTCAGGAGTCTGCAATTACGGACTGCCGAGCTTCCGAGTCCGGAGACCGGCCTGAAAGTGACCTAAACAAGACCAGAACTGCGGGTGGCAGTTCTCACAGCTTGCCGCGGTGTCTGCTCTCGCCAACTGTGTGTGTCTCTCTAGTAATCGTGGAGAACCACATGAAAACCTTTTACTCCAGCCTGGCCTGCCTTTGCATGGCCGCAACATCCTTGCAGGCTTACGCCGATCTCGGCCCTATTGTCATTACGCCAACCCGCACCGAGCAGGCGGAGAACACGTCCAGCGCCACAGTTTACGTGGTCACCGCGGATGAAATCGAAAAAAGCGGCGCCGGCACGACCAGCGAAGTGTTACGCGGTATTCCGGGTATACAGATCGATGACCTGTTCGGTAACGGCAACGAGGTAAATATCAGCCTGCGCGGATTCTCGTCCTCGGCTAACGCCAACACCCTGGTGCTGGTTAACGGCCGGCGCATCAATTACAGCGATACCGCCAGCCCCGATCTTCACCATGTATTTCCAAAGGATATCGAACGCATCGAGGTGCTGGCGGGAAGTGCGGGCAGCCTTTATGGCGACCAGGCGGTCGGCGGCGTCATCAACATCATCACCAAAGGCCCCGCGGACAGTGAACACCAGGTCAGCGCCAGGATCGGCAGTTTCGACTACCGCGGCCTGCAGTTCAATTCATCGATGCGGCTGAGCGAATCGCTCGGCTACCGGATATCGGCGGAGAGTTTCGAAAGCGATAACTATCGCGATCATAACGAGGAAGAAAACACTAACTTCAGCGGCATGCTGGAGTATGAGCGCGCGGACAATAGTTTTTTTGTCCAGTTACAGCAAATCGATAATAAACTGGAGCTTCCCGGAGCGCTGCTGGAAGACGAATTCAAAGATGATCCAACCCAGTTCAACCCCGGTTTCGTCAATGATTTTCGCGACGAAGAGATCAGCGTCATCCGCCTGGGTTACGCGCGTGACCTGGGTAGCCATCGCTTCAGCATCGACGCCACCCGGCGCGAAACCGATGCCGATATATTGCAAAGCTTCCGCGACTTCCCGAGCCCCGAGGCGGGTTTCGATGACCGCGAGAACAACAGCATCAATCCGAAACTCTCGGGCATCCTCAACGCCGGTGTCGAAATTCCCTACGTCATCGGTATCGATCTCGAGGAAACCGACTACGAACTCGAAATACCTTTCGACTTTTTCGGTCCCGGCCTGCAAACCGCCAGCAACGAGCAAGACACCGAAAGCCTGTATTTGCAGGTAAACCCGAAACTGACGGACAGGCTGCAACTGACTTTCGGCATGCGCCACAGCAGCGTCGAAAACGACATGACCGACGGTTTCTCGTTTCCCGACGGCATCGAGGTCGATGACGACGTCAGCGTAGGCGAACTGGGGCTGGCCTACCAGGTCGACAACCAAACCCGGCTAAGGCTACGCTACGATCAAAACTTCCGCTTCGCCAAGGTCAACGAACTGGCGCAGGCAGCTCCCGGAAACATACTCGACACCCAGACCGGCGACTCCTTCGAAATCGGTATCGACCTCACGCGCGGTGACCACCAGTTGATCCTGTCGATTTACCGGCTCGATCTCGAAGACGAAATCGAATTCGATCCAGACGCAGGCATGTTCGGCGAAAACGTCAATCTCGATGACACCCGCCGCGATGGACTAACCGTTTCCCTGTATAGCCAGCTCAGTATGGCGTTCGGCCTGAAGACCGAAATCGGAATAGTCGACGCGGAATTCAGATCAGGCAGTTTCGAAGGCAAGGAAATCTCCGGCGTCGCCGACGCGATCGCAAGCCTGCGCGGCGACTATCGCATAAGCGATCAATTTTCGACCTACCTGGAATATCACTACAGTTCACCGAAATACGCCCAGGGCGACAACGCCAACGATTTCGGCAAGCTCGGATCGATCACCGTTTACAACGCGGGTATCGCTTATCAATACAAGGCTTGGGATGTAAACTTCCGTATCAATAACCTGGCGGACGAGTCCTATGCCGAATTCGTTACCAACAACGGGGCCTATTACCCGAGCCCTGAACGCAACTATACCTTGACCGCAACATACCGCTTCGAATAATGGGAAATCGACTGACCAAAGTGTATACCCGCACCGGCGACCAGGGCAGCACTGGCATGGCGGACGGTAGCAGGCGCCCGAAAAACGATCCGCGCGTGCACTGCATGGGCGAGATCGATGAACTCAACACCTGCATTGGCATGAGCCTGAGCCTGCTGGAAGACGGATCGATCCAGCAGCTCCTGTTCGCGGTACAGCACGACCTGTTCGATATCGGCGCCGAACTCTGCCAGCCGGGCAAGCAGTTGATTACATCCGACTATGTCGACAGCCTCGAGGCCAGCGCCGATGATTTCAACGCCGGCTTGAGTGACCTGAAAGAATTTATCCTGCCGGGCGGTTCGCAGACCGTGGCCAGCCTGCAGCTCGCGCGCGCGGTCTGTCGTCGCGTCGAACGGGCCCTGGTAACGCTGGCAGAAACCGAAGCGCAGAATCCTTTCACCTGCCAGTACATCAACCGCTTATCGGACCTGCTTTTTATCCTGGCGCGCGCTCAGTCACAGGCCGAAGGCGGCGGGGAAGTTTACTGGAATTCGAAATACTCGCGCCTCAATCGCGGCGATTAAACCGCTGGAGACGGTCAGCTGTCAGCGACGCAGCTCGACCGTAACGCGCCGGTTGGCTGCGCGAGACTTGTTGCTACTGCCTTTGCTAACGGGTTCGCTTTCACCGGCGTAACTTACTCGCAGCAGGCTGGTATCGATACCCCGGGCGACCAGCAGATCGTAAACGTACCAGGCGCGGCGTTCGGATAATCCCTCGTTGTAACAGGCCAGGCCGGTATTATCGGCATGCCCGGTAACCACGATCTCGGAGACGGCATTGTCGACCTTGAGATATTCCAGCATTCGGGTAAAGGCGGTTTCCTCCTGTCGAATGCTGGCGAATTCGTTATCGGGTTCGAAATGAATACTGCTCAGGCGTACATCGTCGAAGTTGCGCTCGTACAATTGACCGACGCAACGGTTGAACTGCGCTTCCATCTCGCCGAATCTGACCGTCGACAGCGATGCCACGAACGGGTAGTCGTCATAGAACAGGAATCCTGGCTGATATCCGCGACCGAGCTCATAAAACGTCTGTTCGGCAACTGCGCTCGGAATTTTAAACAGGCTGTTGCGTCCGTTGGTTTCAAACCTGGCCAGCACGGCGCGCTTTTCATGGCTGTTCCAGCTGGTCGTCTCGGTACGCAGTTCGACGTTGATACCCCTGGCAAACCTGTGCCGCGAAATCAGTTCCAGGCGCAGCCCGCGACCCGCTTCCTGGGTAAAAACGGCCTTGCCGAATCGCGGGATCGAGTGCACCGCCTGGCAGCTGGTGACAGAGTCTTGCGTCAAATCCCAGCTGGAATCGTCCATCGACGCCATGTAGCGGCGTTCGAGCGCCTGCGCGCTGGTACACAGGCTTATCATCAAGGTAAACAGCAGGCAGTTCTTTAAAGGCATCGATTTGCACGAGATCGGTTAACTGGCCTCTTTATCGGCAGATGCGGCGGTATCTTGAGCCCTAGTCTGCCTGCAGAAAATCCAGTACCGTGCGCGCAAATATCTCGGGTTTTTCGGCGTGCAGCCAATGACCCGCGTCTTCGATGGTAGCGATTTCCGCGCGTGCGAAGTGCCGCTGAATGACGCCGACTTCGGCATCGCCGACATAATCGGAGCGCGCGCCGCGAATAAACAGGGTGGGAATTTCGATACGCCAGCCGTCCGCCAGCTCGTCGAAGCCGGTGAGAAACTCCATGTCGCGCTGAATCGCGCGCCAGTTTACCCGCCAGCGCCAGCCATCCGGATCACGCAGCAGGTTCTGCAGCAAGAAGGCGCGCAACTGGTCTTCGGGGATATTCTGCCGCAGCAACTGGTCCGCCTCGGCACGCGACTTCAGCGTCTCCAGCGGCAAGGCCAGTATCGGTTCGATCAGGTCGTCGTAATGATGGAAGTAGGATACCGGCGCGATATCGGCGACGATCAGCCGCTCGACCAGCTTCGGCTGGTCTACCGCGAGCGTCATCGCCACCTTTCCGCCCATGCTATGCCCGAGCAGGTTGCAGGCGCCCAGGTTCAGGTTTTGCAACAAGGCGGCGACGTCCCCGGCCATGGCCGTATAGTTCATCTCGTCGCTGTGGAAGGAATCGCCGTGATTGCGCAGGTCGATATTGAAAACTTCGAAGCGGGTGCCGAAATGACGCCTGTGCGACTGCCAGTTCCGGCCTGATCCGAACAGGCCATGCAATACCACCAGCGGCCGCCCGTCTCCGCTGCGGGTATAGCTCAGTTCCGACATGCTGCTTTCTACCTGACCGTCGCGGGCACGCCCGAGCGGACTATTTCCTGCGCGGAATATAAAGGTCGGTAATCGTGCCTTCGGCCATTTCCGCGGCGAAGTTGAAGGTTTCCGATAGCGTCGGATGCGGATGGATAGTCAATCCGATATCCTCGGCGTCCGCGCCCATTTCCAGCGCCAGCACCGCTTCCGCTATCAACTCGCCGGCATTCGGGCCGACGATACCGGCGCCGAGAATGCGCTTGTTTTCCTTGTCGAACAACACCTTGGTCATGCCTTCGTCACGATCGATACCGAGCGCGCGGCCGCTCGCGGCCCACGGAAATGCGCCTTTTTCGTACTCGACGCCCTGCGCCTTGGCCTCGGTTTCGTTCAGCCCCATCCACGCCACTTCGGGATCGGTATAGGCCACCGACGGAATAGTCAGGGGTTCGAAGACCGATTTCATGCCGGCAATTACCTCGGCCGCGACCTTGCCCTCGTGCGTCGCCTTGTGCGCCAGCATCGGGTTGCCGACGATATCGCCGATGGCGAATATATTGGCGACATTGGTACGCATCTGATTGTCGACCTGTATGAAGCCAGCGTCGTCGACCTTGACCCCGGCCCTGTCGGCGCCGATCTTGTGCCCGTTGGGCCGGCGGCCGACGGCAATCAATACCTTGTTATAGAGCTGCGGCTTGGGCGCCTTGTCGCCCTCGAAAGTCACTTTCAAACCGTTACGCTGCGCCTTGATCTCGGACACTTTCGTTTTCAGCAATATCTCCTTGTAGCGCTTCGAGATAACCCGGTTCAGCGCCCTGACCAGGTCCTTGTCGCATCCGGGAATCAGGCTATCCATAAATTCGACCACGGTAATCTCCGAACCGAGCGCATGGTAGACGGTCGCCATTTCGAGTCCGATGATACCGCCGCCGACGATGAGCAGCTTTTTCGGCACGTCGTTCAACTCCAGCGCGTCGGTGGAATCCATCAGCCGCGGATCGTCGTTCGGAAACGACGGTATCTCGGTCGCCTGCGAACCCGCGGCGATGATGCAGTTTTCGAAATTGATA
>CALJQI010000196.1 GCA_937980285.1 uncultured Gammaproteobacteria bacterium
TTTTAGTTCGCCGGTTTCGACGACATCGTCCGTTGCGGGTGAAAAAGCAATCAGGCGCAGCATTAGCATTTCGAAACCGGCGGCTTCGTCAGGGCTGATCAGCAGGTCATGCCGACCCTGCAGCATGATCTGGTAATACAATTGAATTTCCTCGGGCGACCAGGCCTCGCCGTATCGCTGCAGCAACTCGACGTCAAAGTCGTCTACTGCGGCCAGCGCCGGGTTCCCCTGGTACAGGGCTATCTGCTGCAACAGCGTCAGCATTTCAGCGCAGACCCGCTGGTAGTCGGGATTGTGCTGGATAACCGCCCTGGCCTCGTGCAACAGTGTCGCTGCATCCTGCGCCTGCAACGCGTCGAATAGCCGTTTCAGGTAGTCTCGCGATATCGAACCCAGCATCGACTCGACCGCATCCTGCTTGACCGCGCCGCCACCATAACCGATCGCCTGGTCGAGCAGACTGAGCGCGTCTCGCATGCTGCCATCGGCGGCGCTCGCCAACTGACCCAGCGCGCTGGCGTCGGCGTCCACCGTTTCCTGCTCGGTAAGAAACTGCAGATGCGACAGAATTTGCGCGCGCGACATACGCTTCAGGTTGAACTGCAGGCAGCGCGACAAAACGGTTACCGGGACTTTTTGCGGATCGGTCGTCGCCAGCAGGAATTTGACATGCGGCGGCGGCTCCTCCAGCGTTTTCAGCAAGGCGTTGAAGCTGTGTTTGGACAGCATGTGAACTTCGTCGATCAGGTATATCTTGAAGCGCCCACGGGTTGGCGCGTATTGCACGTTATCGAGCAATTCGCGCATATCGTCGACGCCTGTGCGCGAGGCGGCGTCGATTTCGATCAGGTCGACGCTGCGGCCTTCGTCGATCTCGACGCAGGAGGAGCAGCTGCCGCAGGGCTTCGAAGTTATCCCCTGGTCGCAATTGAGCGACTTGGCAAAGATTCGCGCTACCGTGGTCTTGCCGACACCGCGGGTGCCGGTAAACAGGTAGGCGTGATGCAGTCGATTACCGTCGAGCGCATTGACCAGCGCCTGTAATACGTGCTCCTGGCCGACCATTTGCTGGAAATTGGCCGGTCGCCATTTGCGCGCTAGTACCTGGTAACTCATTCAGATTCTGTGGAAGTAGAGTAATCAACCGGGAAAATGGAGGCGACCTGATTCAGCACACCCCCGCACCCGATGTCTCTGCTACCGTTGCTCCCTTCCGGGCCTGGCGGGATTTACAGATAATCGTCGCGAAGGGACCGAAGCAGGTCACCATTGCAAGAGCGAGAGTGTATAGCGAAGGCCGGCACGGTTTCAAGACACGATTACCGGGATTCGCTTGTCAAGACCCTGAATTAACCCGAGAATACGCCACGCCAGCCGCAGTTAACCGAGATCTTCGACAATGGGCAAGAAAAAATCGAAAGCTCCCAGCAACAGCATCGCAGTCAATCGCGTTGCGCGTCACGATTATTTTATCGAAGACGATATCGAGGTCGGAATGGTGCTAGAGGGCTGGGAAGTCAAGAGCCTGCGCGCCGGCAACCTGCAACTCAAGGAAAGCTACGTGTTCGTCAAGGACGGCGAAATCTGGTTAATCGGTGCTCACATCAGCCCGCTCAACACGGCTTCCACGCATGTCAAACCAAACCCGACGCGCACGCGCAAACTGCTAGCCCACCGTCGCGAAATCGATCGCCTGGTCGGCATGGTCGAGCGCAAGGGCTACACGCTGGTGGCGCTGTCGGCTTACTGGAGCCGCGGCCGCGCCAAGCTCAAGCTCGGTATCGCCAAGGGCAAGAAAGCGCACGATAAGCGAGCCACCCTCAAGGACCGCGACTGGAAACGCGACCAGGCGCGAATGCTCAAACACTCCTGACCGTGCACACCGTGAAAACCACCTCCGAAGCCACAAAATTCCATTGCTACCCAATGACCAACGCTGCCAATAACTAGTTTAATTAATCCCGGGACAGTCGGCGTAGGGCGTTCAAGTTCAGAAAACCCGTTCGAGTATCCCAGGCTTATTTGTCGCTCCGTGACGCTTTCCGGTCGGCAGCCAAATCCGGCTCTCGCGACTGACTGGGTGGCCTGCGGTTCCCCGAAAAAGGGAGAATTTTTAAGGGCAAGGCGAGACTCGACATCCATGTCTCGACTCGCCACAGGCCGCATCCATGCGGCCTGACCCTAAAAAATTCTCCCTTTTTCGGCACCCAGTCTTTACGTCGCGAGAGCCGGATTCGGCTGCCTCAACACTATCTATACACTCTGCCACGAGAATCTCTCGAGCCTGCTAGCGCGTTACAGTGGATTTCATCGCTGCTTATCGTTTAATTTCGCCTAACGCCAGATTTCTTCAATCCTGTCTCGATATTACTTTTGAACAAAATCAGCCGGTCCCAAAGTAACTGCTATTTTAAGGCGGGGCCATTGGCAAGGTTTTTCGGGGCGTTGTGCGCCAGGGATGGCGCACACGAGCCTACATGGACGTATTTACGGCGTCCCCGAAAAACCTTGCCAATGGAGCCGCCGTCGAAGGGACAAAAACTTGCTATTTCCAGGCGGGGTCGTCGTGCTGGCTGGCGAGGAATTCGATGTAGTCGCGGTTGGCCTGCTGCGCGCTTTCGTCGGCCTGCCACAGCGGCAGCGGCTGGCCGGATTCGATGCGCCTGGCTTCGACCTGCTGCTGACCGGTGCCGGTGCCCTGCCCCGCATCGAGGCCGAGGCTGGTCTGCCCGCCGGTCATCGCCAGGTAGACATCGGCCAGTATGCGCGCGTCGAGCAATGCCCCGTGCAGGCTGCGATTACTGTTGTCGATATCGTAGCGTTTGCACAGCGCGTCGAGATTATTCTTCTGTCCGGGATGCTTTTGCCGCGCCAGCTGCAGCGTGTCGAGGATGCTGCAGTTTTCTTTCAAGGGCGCCAATGGCGGATCCAGCAGGGCCAGTTCGTTATCGAGGAAACCGACATCGAAAGCGGCGTTGTGAATCACCAGTTCGGCGCCGGCGACATAGTTCACGAAATCTTCCGCCAGTTCGGCAAAACGATGCTTGTCCTGCAGGAAATCGCTGCTGATGCCGTGCACCTCGAAAGCACCACTGTCGATTTCCCGATCGGGGTTTACATAGTAATGCCAGTGATTTCCGGTGACGCGGCGATTAACCAGTTCGACGCAGCCGATCTCGATGATGCGATGCCCCAGGCTGATCTCGAGCCCGGTGGTTTCCGTGTCCAGCACGATTTGCCTCACGTCGACCTCTGCGCATCGATTGCTTCGTTGGCCAGTTGATCGGCAAGCTCGTTACCTTCCACGCCGGAGTGACCCTTTACCCATTTCCAGTCGACTTTGTGCGACGATAATTCCTCGTCAAGCTGGCGCCACAAGTCGCTGTTTTTGACCGCTTTTCGCGCCGCTGTTTTCCAGCCGTTACGTTTCCAGTTCGAAATCCATTCGTTGATCCCCTGCATGACGTATTTCGAGTCGGTATTGATCTCCACCTCGCAGCTTCGATTGAGCGCGCGCAGGCCTTCAATCACCGCGGTCAGCTCCATGCGGTTGTTGGTGGTTTCGGCCGCGTAACCGCGCAGGGTTTTACGCTTGCCCTGGTAGTTCAATACCACGCCCCAGCCGCCCGGCCCGGGATTCCCGCGGCAAGCCCCGTCGGTGAAAATCACGACCCTGGCGTTCATTCAGCGCTCAACGGTCGTACTTCATACCGCGGCCCACGCTGGGACGCGCTATCTTGCCAGGCAATATCTTGCGCGTTACCCAGCGATGCCGGACCGGGGTCAGGGGTGAGATATTC
>CALJQI010000197.1 GCA_937980285.1 uncultured Gammaproteobacteria bacterium
AGTGTCGAAATACTTGGGCGCAATTCTGTAGCCCGGCTTACCGCAGCACTATAGTAGTCATCCCCGCGAAAGCGGGGATCTTGCAATTGCGCCATGATCTCAAGATTCCCGCTTGCGCGGGAATGACGGTTTAACTCAGTAATTCTGCTGAATTTCCTGCGCCACGCGCTCGCCCGACAGGATCGCGCCGTTCATGTACGACCAGTACTCTTCGTCGTAGGCTTCGCCGGCGAAGTAAATGTCTTCCACGGTTTCCCATTGCGCGCCCCACCAGGTGGTCATCACGCCGACGGCCGGCGAGGTGAATGCGGCCCTGGCCAGGGGGTCGTCTATCCAGTTCGACACCAGCGCCTTGCCGGTGTACATGCTGGCAATATCCTGATCCTGACCCCAGATTTGTTCCGCCTGCAGCAGGAAGCGCTGGACATCCTTGTGGTGCGCAACGCCATGAATATTCCTGCTGATGAGATTTCGGGCTTCGTAACCGCCGTTGTAGTTGACCATGACCCCGAGCGGCGACGGGTTGCCGGGCTCGCCTTCCCAGGTCGAGATAAAGCCGGAGTAGGCGCCCTCCATTTCTCCGGCGATGGAATAGGCTCGCGCCGCCTGATGTATCGGCTGGCCGTGGATTACCTGCGTCCTGTCCCAGAAACGATTACTGAATTCGAGCATTATCTTGCCATTGTCCGAGACGGTGCTGGTGGAGTCGAATGCCATTTGTTTTTTTTCACCGAAGGCGGTCGAGATATTAGGATCGATTTCTATGTTCTTGATCAGGTTCATCGGTAGCGCCATCACCAGCACGTCGCAGGTTGCGCTGCTTCGGTCGTCGAAATGCAGTGTATAGGGCCCTCCGGGCGCCTTAATCGTACCGTCTATAGCGACCAGCTTCTTTTCCATTTCTATCGAACCGGCGGGTAACTGGTCCGCCATTCCGTGCATGATCAGGTCGTTGCCGCCAACGACGTGCAGGCGCTCGTCGGTGCCGGCCAGTGGCAGGCCGCCCGAGTTGTGGGTATTCCAGCCGAGCAGGTATATCAGGTTCAGCGCGGAGTTGCCGACGGTGATGCCGTACTCGGCGATAAGGTCGGCGAGCAGCAGTTTGTGCACCCAGTGGTGGCTGGGATAACCGATCTCGGTCATCCAGTCGATGGCGTCCTTGTAGTCATACTCGATGTGCTTGTCAGTATGCAAGGTGTTGTACATAGGCTGCCAGGGCGCGTCCTGCTGCGCGCGCTTCATGATGTCGTACAGTCCGCCGACCCACTCGTCCATCAAATCGGCTTCGGTGTACAGTTCACCTTCGACCAGGTAGGTTTCCTCGTCGCCGAGACTGAGCTTGTTGACGTCCTCGAGCTGCAGGTTTAGCTGGTGGGCGAGGTTGCGAACCGCGGTGTGTTCGGTAGAAATGAATTCGCCGCCGTACTCGACCACGCGGTTGTCGCTGAAAAAACTGTTATCCGAATACATGCGTCCGCCCACGCGGTCGCCGGCTTCGTATATTTTCGAGCCAATGCCGTATTGCATCAGGCGATGCGCGGTTCGCAGGCCGCCGGCGCCGGCGCCGACGATTGCGATTTCGGGCTGGCTGCCGCCGGCCGGCGCCGCAAAGGCGTTTTGCGTGAACGGCATCATCGCCGCGCCCAGGCCCAGCCCGCCGGCCGCCTTCAGAAAATCGCGGCGCTGCTTTTGCTGTTCGCGTTCCTGTAGCAGTTTGCGACGCAGTTCGCGATCCTGTTCCAGTAACTCCCGTACCGGAATGCCGCTGTCGTCGGAGCGCCGCTTGGCTTGGTGGATTCTGCGGATTGCGGACGTAATCGATGAATAGTTCATGCGCTTCATAAAGGACTCCTTAATGTTATTTATCTGGCACAATCCGCAAACTACAAAAGGCCTGGACAGCCGGCGCTTGATCGCAGATAGAGGTCAGAAATGATCGAATTTGCTTCGGAATTCCCCCGAATTCCTGCCTATACTTATAGTTCGTAAGATAGATAAATCAACGCATTGACGGCGAAAATACAAAAACATCCGAGGGCAGATTCGGTGGTGCAGGAATTGCGCGACGAAATCGACGCCCTGCGCAGCGAACTGGCCGCGGCGAAGGCGTCAATCGAGTCGCGCGACTACCGCAGTGGCACATTTTCCAGGATGTTGAACCTCGGCATCTGGGAATGGGACGAAATCGAGGACAAACCGATTTTCTATTCAGAGCAGATGGGGGAAGTCTACGGGGTTGACGCGGATGACTTCGAAAGCGGATTTACCTCGCAGACGGATTTCGAGCGCCTCGTCCATCGCGATGACCTGGAGCACTTCCGCGAACGGATCGACGGCCAGATCCTGGAACCCGGCGTGCCAAATATTTTCGATTATCGGATCATTACCGGCAAGCGGGAAATCCGGTATTTGCGCGAGTACGTACAGGGCCTGTTCGACGATCGCGGTACGCTAACCGCCAGTTTTGGCATGGTGCAGGATGTTACCGACTCCCAGCAGGCGATCGCGGCGCTTAAGGCAAGCGAGGAACGTTACCATTCGCTGTTTGAGCAAATGCCGCTGGGCGTGCAGGAAGAGGACTATAGCGCGGTAAAGAAAGTCGTCGACAAGCTGCTTTTCCAGGGTGTCGATGATCTCAGGACCTATTTTCTCGAAAATCCGATAGTGCTGCGCGAAATGGTCGGGCAGACCCGCATCACGAATGTCAACGAAGCGCTACTTAGGTTACACGAGGCCGATTCGAAGGAAGAATTCATCGATGTTGAGTCCGACGTCGACGGCTGGTGGGATGCGACCTGGGTCGATTACTACGCGGCCGAAATTGCGGCGCTTGCTGGCGAGCGCAGATTTCACGATTCAGAGCGGGTCGACTCGAGGGTCGATGGTTCATACTTCGAAACCCGGACGCTGGTCACCGTGGTGCGAGGTTACGAAGATTCCTGGCAACGGGTAATCACCATCCACGAAGACATTACCAAGCGCAAGCAGGGCGAAGCGTCGCTGATCGAGGCCAAGAACCAGGCCGAGCAGGCAAACCTGGCCAAGTCCGAGTTCCTGTCGAGCATGAGTCACGAATTGCGCACGCCGCTGAACGCGATTCTCGGTTTTTCGCAACTGTTTGCCTACGATCGCGAACTCGACGAACAGCACCTGGCCAACGCCGCTGAAATCAATCGCGCGGGCCGTCACCTGATGTCGCTAATCGACCAGGTACTCGACCTGTCGCGCATAGAAGCTGGCGATACCAGTCTTTCCATGGAACCGATATCGTTAAGGCAGGTATTAGCGGATAGCGTGCACTGGGTAGTGCAGCTGGCGAAAAACCGCGATGTCGCGATCCACTTCGACGAAGTCGAGTTCGAAGGTCTCAGCGTCGTCGCCGACAATATTCGCCTGAAGCAGGTATTCCTGAACCTGTTGACCAACGCTGTCAAATACAACCGCGCGGGCGGCGAGGTAAACCTTATCCTCGATAAACAGGACGACGATTACCTGCGTATCGGCGTGCGCGATACCGGCAGCGGCATTACCAGCGACAAACTCGAGGAATTATTCCAGCCTTTCAATCGGCTGGGTGCCGAGTTCAGTACCAT
>CALJQI010000198.1 GCA_937980285.1 uncultured Gammaproteobacteria bacterium
TCGAAATTCGGTGTTGCCTGTAGTCATAGTGATCCAGAAAGTGATACTTAATAATCTTGGGTGATATCAAGTAGATAGAGAATTTTGCCGGCATAGCGCTAGGATCTGCAGGCAACAACGGCGCAGCGTAAAGGTGTAACAGTTACAGAATATCGATGAACGATGTTACGTTGCGGGAACTGCGAAGCCAGGATTTAGGTGGCGACGATAAAAATGATGTGATTGATGCTACGACGAGTTGAAAGCGTAGAAAGAAAGACAACATCGAACATGATACCACATATACAATTATTAATCGCGCGGTATAAAGAAAATTCACGAAACGGGATCATCGTTCAAGCACACCCAAAAAAATCTCATAAGACATTGACCTTCAAGAATTTAAAGATGGCGCGCCTGGAGTGATTGTGCTGTTCGTCCTGCGCGGCACACCTACGGTTAGCCTGAGACTCTCTTTGGGGTCGTTAATCGCCGCTGATCGATCAAACATGAACGGCAGCTTTCTATCAGGCAACCCTCTTAGAATCCCGGCAGGAGGTGAACTTCGGCTACCGGGCGAGCATAAAAAAAGCCAGCTCTATGAGATGGCTTCAATATTATTTGACGCTTAATCTTTTTTTAGTTTTGCCTGCTGTTGCGACCAAATCCTGATTCGTTACAAATTCACAGGTCCAATGATAAAGTTTACCAGGGTCGCGATTCATCCCCCAAACGGGGTAAATTTCGTCCGGCAGATGCCGGGATCGCCTATCGACAGCGAAATTCGATTCTGCTATCAAGCACGGGCTAATAGTAAAGCCATGATTTCCGGCCCGAAAACGCGGAACGCTAGCCTTAGCGGATCTATTTGATAAACTGCCGCAAACGCGCTAACGGTCGACCCGACTGGTCGACAGGGCGCATTAATCATTCAGTAGATAACAGGGCGATTCGATGCCTCGAGCAGATCAACCCGAACCAGCGCAAGCAGACTGGAAAATCCGGATTTACCAGGTACTGAAGGAATTCGATATCAGGCATGTCGCCTACGTGCCCGATGCCGGGCATTCAACCGCGATCGACCTGTTCGAAGCCGACGAAGAGGTAAACTCGGTGGTTTTAACCACCGAGGAAGAGGGTATCGGCTACCTGGCAGGCGCCTGGCTGGGTGGCCAGCGCGGCGCGCTGCTGTTGCAATCCAGCGGCGTCGGCAACTGCATCAATACGCTGGCGTTACCGGCGGGCGCGCGCCTGCCGTTACTGATGATCGTAACCATGCGCGGCGACTGGGCCGAATTCAACCCATGGCAAAACCCGATGGGACAGGCCACCGAGGCAGCGCTGAAGCTGATGGGCGTGCGTTGCTGGCGCGCGGACAGCGCGCAAGATGTCGAACCCCTGCTGCGCGGCGCGGCGACCATGGCTTTCGAGGGCGACGAGGCTTGCGCGCTTTTGCTCGGCCAGCGACTCATCGGCCGCAAGGAGTGGAATTGACGGCCATGACACAGACGCCCCTGAATCGCAGAAAAGCCGTCGCCGAGTTACTCGAACAGCGCGCTGATTTAATCGTCGTCAGCGGCCTTGGATCGCCGACATATGACGTCATGGCGGCCGGCGATCACGATCGCAATTATTACCTGTGGGCGGCAATGGGCAGTGCCGCCACGGTAGGACTTGGGCTCGCTAAGTCACGACCGAAGGAAAAGGTGCTGGTGGTGACGGGCGATGGCGAAATGCTAATGGGAATGGGCGCGCTTGCCACCATCGCGGTGCAATCGCCGAAAAACCTCTCTATCGCGGTGCTCGATAACGGGCATTACGGCGAAACCGGCATGCAACGCAGCCACGCCGGGCTTGGCGTCGGTCTGGAACGTGTCGCCGAAAGCCTCGATTTCGACTACAGTGCGTGTATCTCCAATATGGACACGCTGCGCGACTTTCGTCAACGGATCCACGCCGGCAACGCGTTGAACTTCGCCACCGTCAAGGTCGATACCGCCGAGGAGGCGCGCGTGCTGCCTTCGCGTGACGGCGTCTATATCAAGCACCGGCTGCGGGCGGCACTGGCATCCGACGTATAACGGCCATGATAGAACGCACGGCGACGGCTTTGATCGCGGCCTTGTAAAAACAGTCGTGCTGAGGCATCAAATCACTCCCCTGGCGGACAATTCATGTTAACCTGCGCGGCATGACAGACGATCAGCCAACAGCCCCGTTCGCGGCCGCGGTTTATCGACCGGACACCGGCGACCGCATGGCCCTGCTCAGGTTCGTCGAACAGCTCAAGTCGGAGCAGGTCCGGGTTGGCGGGCTGCTGCAGGAAGCGCGCTTCGATGCCGATGGCGAAATCAGCGGGCTCGATGCCATCGACGTTTTAACCGATCAGCGGGTTCCGATAACCCGTCCGGCCGAAAGAGACGGCGAGTGCACTTTCGACGTTTCCGCACTGGCGGATACAACCGCGATTCTGCGTAACGCGATCAACCAACGCCTCGACCTGGTGGTGGTCGAGAAATTCGGTGAGCTCGAGCAGGATGGCAAGGGTTTAATCGACGAGATATTCCAGACCATAGCCGCTGACATTCCACTGCTGATATCGGTTTCCGAAGCCGCCCTGCCATTGTGGCAAGAGCGTAGTGGCGAGCTCGGCAGCGTTCTCGCTTTCAACGTCGAGTCCTTCCGGCAATGGTGGCAAAATCTGCAACGGGACGCATCGGAGTAATCCGCTTTTCACCCGCATTCGGCATCGATTCAGGGCTGAGTCGCCTTCGACGCGTTCGCGGACGGTTGAATGCTGCCGGAATCTTCATTCTTTATTGCCGGGGATCAATAAATTCACCGACAGAAGCCCGATACTGGTACAACTGCTAATTTTTGGGGGAATGATCATGTCATCCATCAAGGACTATTTGTCCAGCCACGCGTTTTTTTCGGGGCTGAACGACGACTTCATCGAGTTTCTGGCCGATTCCGCGACAAAAATGCGCATCAAGGACGGTGAATCCCTGTTCAAGCAGGGCGAGCGAGCCGATAAGTTCTACCTGCTGCGCAGCGGGCAGATATCGATACAGGTACCGGCGTTGATGGGACCGACGCTCGACATCCAGACCCTCGGCGAGGACCAGATTCTCGGCTGGTCGTGGTTGATATCGCCTTACCGCTGGAGTTTCCAGGCGCGCGCGGTAGAGGATTCCGAAGTGATCGAATTCGACGGTAGCGCCATTCTCGAGCGCTGCGAAAAGGATCCCGCCTTCGGCTACGAACTGTTCAAGCGGTTTGCAGCGCTGATGTCGGAGCGGCTAGACGCCGCGCGCCAGAAAATGATGGACCAGTGGGATCCGCCGGGATTCGCCTGAGATTTACTCCGAACACCATTGGCGGCGCCAGCGCGTCAAACAGACTCGCTGCCGAGCCAGAGCCATGCGCTTCATTCAATTGCGGCGGGGCGGTCTTTTCCTATCCAGGTATCCCTGATGCCCAGCTTGCCGACCATCGAGGCGGCGAACTCGCTGGCGGACTGGTGCGATTCGAAGCCGGAAACGGCGATACGGTAGCGGGCCGGGTCTTCGCCCTGCCTGACGAGGATACGGGTTTCGTGGCCGGCGCTTTGAAACTCCCTGTTGACTCGCTCGGCGACTT
>CALJQI010000199.1 GCA_937980285.1 uncultured Gammaproteobacteria bacterium
TATGTCTACCGGCCGCTGGCCAGGTTGATGCTGCCGCTGGTGATCGTAATCGACTGGCTGGCCAAGCTGGTGCTGAAACTCTTCCTGTTATCGGGCAAGGACAACGATAACGACGCGCTGACTTCGGAGGAATTGCGCGTCGCGGTCAGCGAAACCAGCGGCTTGATTCCCGACTCTCACCGCGACATGATGCTCAGCATTATCGACCTGGAAAAGGTGACCGTCGACGACATCATGGTGCCGCGCAGCGAAATCATCGGCATCGATCTCGAGGATGACTGGCATGTCACGCTGAAGCTGATCACCAACCTGTCGTACACCAGGATTCCGATTTTCTCCGGCAACATCGACAACCTGATCGGGGTCGCGCAAATGCGCAAGATCTTGCCGCTGTTGCTAACCGACGATTTCACGCAGGAAAGCCTGGTCGATTTGACGCGCGATGGATATTTCATTCCCGAGGGTACGCCGTTGACGACCCAGTTACTCAATTTTCGCAAGAACAGGCGCCGCGTCGGATTTGTCGTCGACGAGTACGGCGACATCCAGGGACTGGTGGCGATCGAAGACATTCTCGAGGAAATCGTCGGCGAATTCACCACCGATCCCAGCGCACTGCACCAGGAT
Organism: uncultured Gammaproteobacteria bacterium; assembly: GCA_937980285.1. Classification (GTDB taxonomy): domain Bacteria; phylum Pseudomonadota; class Gammaproteobacteria. Next base: position 628 of record CALJQI010000199.1, read on the forward strand.
TTCTTCCAGGATTCCGACGGCAGCTTCCTGATCGACGGCTCCACCCATATCCGCGACATCAATCGCAACCTCGAAGTCGAATTGCCCAGCAGCGGCCCGCGCACGCTCAACGGACTGATCCTCGAGCACATGGAATTCATTCCGGAAGCCGGCACCAGCGTAAAGATCAGCGGCTACCCGATCGAAATCATGCAGATCAAGAACAACATGGTCAAAACCGCGCGGCTATCGCTGCCGCAAGACCACGACGTAACAAGCCCGCAATCCGAGTTGCCGTTGAATGGCTAAGAGCGCCGCCCAGTTTCAGTGCCGCGAGTGCGCGGTGCTGTTGCCGAAATGGTCCGGACAGTGCCCGGACTGCAAGAGCTGGAACAGTATCGAGGAAATTCCCGCCCTGGGGACCGACGGAGGCGCCAGGACTAACTGGCATGGCCCCGGAAATCGCGCCGAGGTGATCACGCTGGACCAGGTACCCACCAGCGACACGCCGCGCTTTGGCAGTCAGATCGACGAGCTCGACCGCGTACTCGGCGGCGGCCTGGTCGAGGGTTCGGTGATTTTGCTCGGCGGCGATCCAGGCATCGGCAAGTCGACCATATTATTGCAGTGCCTGTGCGCGGTCAGCCAGCAGCGCAGCGCACTCTACGTCACCGGCGAAGAATCGCCGCAACAGGTCAGCCTGCGTGCGCGGCGGCTGAACCTGCCGGGCGCGGATCTGCAGTTGCTGAGCTCGACCTGCGTCGAGGAAATCATTGCACAGGCCGGTAGCAGCAAACCCGCGTTGATGGTCATCGACTCGATTCAAACCATTTATAGCAACAGCCTGCAATCGGCGGCCGGTTCGGTGAGCCAAATCAGGGAAAGCACGGCGATGCTGGTTAAGTTCGCAAAGCAATCCAACGTCACTATTTTTCTGGTCGGGCACGTTACCAAGGAAGGACAGCTGGCCGGACCACGGGTGCTCGAGCACATGGTCGACACGGTGCTCTATTTCGAAGGCGATGCGGCGACCCGTTACCGCGTCATTCGCGCGGTCAAGAATCGTTTCGGCGCGGTCAACGAGCTCGGCATCTTCGCCATGACGGACGCCGGTCTCAAGCCGGTCAGCAATCCGTCGGCGATATTTCTGGCGCAGCATGACCAGCCGGTGTCGGGCAGCATCGTCATGGTCTCGCGCGAAGGCACGCGCCCCTTCCTGGTCGAAATCCAGGCCCTGGTCAGCGAGTGCCACAGCGGCAATCCGCGGCGACTGAGCGTCGGCCTGGAATCGAACCGACTGGCGATGCTGATCGCGATCCTGCAACGCCATGGCGGCATCCCGCTGTATGATCAGGACGTTTTTATCAACGCCGTCGGCGGTGTCCGAATCGCCGAAACCGGCGCCGACCTTGCAATTATTCTCGCGATTCTTTCCAGCTATCGCGATTGTCCGGTAAATCCTCGCACGCTGGTTTTTGGCGAAGTCGGCCTCTCCGGCGAGATCAGGCCGGTGGCTAACGGCGAGGAGCGCCTGCGAGAAGCCAGCAAGCACGGTTTCGAAAACGCTATCATCCCCAGGGCCAATTTACCCAAAGGCGGCAAATTCAAGAATCTAAAGCTTATTCCGGTCAGTCATTTAGCTGACACCCTGGATGCATTATAATCACCCGACTTCGACAACGAGCAGCGCCATGACCGAAAACAAAGACAAGCTCAGGGACTTCGAGAAATCCCTGCAGCACCTCGAAAAGATCGTCAGCCAGATGGAGGCGGGCGAGCTCGGGCTGGAGGAATCGCTCGAGCAATTCGAGAAGGGCATCAAGCTCGCGAAGAGCTGCCAGGACACGCTCGCCAACGCAGAACTGCGCGTCGAGCAGCTGATCGAGAAAAACGGCCTGCAGCAAACCGTCCCCTTCGAGGACCTGGATGAAGATTGATGCGCGGCTTTTCGACTCGCTTGTTGCCGATTACCAGCAAAGAGTAGACACGGCCCTCGATCACTGGCTTCCTCCCGCCGATGTCAACCCGGTGCGGCTGCACCAGGCGATGCGTTACGCGGTGCTGGCTCCGGGAAAGCGCGTGCGTCCAATCCTGGTGTACGCGACGGCCGCCGCGCTCGGCATCGATCCGCAACGAGTCGATGGCGCCGCCTGCGCGGTTGAAATCATTCACGCCTATTCGTTGATTCACGACGATTTACCGGCGATGGACGACGATGATTTACGCCGCGGGCGTCCCACCTGTCATCGCGAATTCGACGAGGCGACCGCAATCCTCGCCGGTGACTCGCTGCAGGCGCTGGCGTTTTATATTATCAGTCACGATTCCGCGATGACCCCGGACGCCGCAGCGCGCCTGCAAATGATCGAAAAACTATCGTTGTTTTCCGGTTCGCGCGGCATGGCGGGCGGCCAGGCAATCGACCTGGCAGCTGTAGGTAAATCGCTGAATATTGCCGAACTCGAAACCATGCATATTCACAAGACCGGGGCATTGATTCGCACCTGCATACAGTTGGCGGCGCTCAGCACCGACGCACTCGACGATACGCAGTTGCAGGCGCTGGATTCGTATGCCAAATCGATCGGCCTGTCGTTCCAGGTGCAGGATGATATTCTCGATGTCACCGGCGACACGGAGACGCTTGGGAAAATGCAGGGTGCCGACAGCGCGCGCAACAAACCCACATACCCTTCGATCATCGGCCTGCAGGCCTCGCAGGAAAAAGCCCTGGACCTGCATCAGAATGCGTTGCAGGCTTTGTCGATATTTGGTGAGGAAGCCGACATTTTACGGTATATTTCGGCGTGGTTCGTCGAGCGCAGAAACTGAGCGAAGCGTCGTGCTGGATAACAGTTCATTGAATGACTTAAAAGCAACATATCCGTTACTGGCGCAAATCGACAGTCCGACCGACTTGCGCGAGCTCGACGAAAACCAACTGCCCGAACTGGCGGCAGAGCTGCGCGCGTTTCTGTTACAAAGCCTGTCTCGCACCGGCGGTCACCTCGCCTCCGGTCTCGGATCGGTCGAAATCACCATCGCCCTGCACTACCTGTTCGATACGCCTCACGACCGCCTGGTCTGGGATGTCGGCCACCAGTGTTACCCGCATAAGATCCTGACCGGCAGGCGTGATCGAATGGCGAGCATGCGCCAGAAAGGCGGGCTCTCCGGATTTCCCAAGATCACGGAGTCGGAATACGATCACTTTGGCGCGGGCCATTCGAGCACCTCCATCAGCGCCGCGCTGGGCATGGCGATTGCCGCGACCGCCCAGGGCGTCGATCGCAAGACCGTTGCCATCATCGGCGACGGCGGCATGACCGCCGGCATGGCCTACGAAGCGCTTAACCACGGCGGCGCCCTCGACAAGGATCTGCTGGTCATTTTAAACGACAATGAAATGTCGATATCACCCAACGTGGGCGCGATGTCGAAGTACCTGTCGAGTATCTGGTCAGGCAAGATTTA
>CALJQI010000200.1 GCA_937980285.1 uncultured Gammaproteobacteria bacterium
GCAAACGCGACTTTCTCGCGAATGTCGACCGGAGCGGTTAAATGATTGATGCCAAGTGACAGTAAGGCCATGATTCAGGGAAGGTTTGATGCCAACCGGCAATTTTCCGGTATAAATCAGTCAAATACAACATTCCGGGAACAAATCTCGCTAAATACAATCCTACAACGAGATGCTACACTCCATAAATCCAGTATTACGGAGACGAAATTGAGCTCTGGCCATCGTCATATTCAAATTACTCTGCTCGCGACATTGCTGCTGTTGACGGGCTGCGCCAGCCTGCAGCAGGCTTCCTCGCGGGATAAATCCCCGCTGGGGCAGCAATCGACGCAGGTCAATTCGCTGAAGTCGCAGCAGGACGAGGTCGCCGACGCCGCTTACGCGTTGATGGTGGCCGAAATAGCGCTGCAACAGGGCGATACCGCGCTCGCGGTGCAGCACTATCTGCAGCTTGCGCGCTCACAGGATAACGCGGAAATCGCCGAACGCGCGGTGCGCGTCGCGGTATACGGGCAAAACCTGGAGGCGGCGGTGGAAGCGGCGCAACGCTGGATCGAACTGGATCCGAACCGGGTCGAGGCGCGCCAGGTTATCGCCGCGATCTACGTTCGCCAGGACAAGATCCAGGAGGCCTTCGCTTACCTGGACGATTTGATTCGCAGCAGCGAGCTGGACGATGCCGCACTTTTCCCGCCGCTGCTGGGCATACTGGCGCGCGAGAAAAACGCCAACACCGTACTCGCGGTGTCGCAACGTATTGCTTACGAATACCCCGAACGAGCCTATGCCCAGTATCTTCACGGCATGCTGGCCGCGCAAAATGGACGTTCGAAGGAAGCGCTTAGATTCCTCGATCGCTCGCTCGCCATCGTCGAGATCGACGGTGTGCATTCGGCGCGCGCCAAGGTGCTGTTGCGGCTTGGCCGCCCCGACGACGCGGTGGTCAGCCTGCGCAAGGCGGTTGAAAGCAACCCGGACGATAAAAATCTGCGCCTTACCTACGCCCGCCTGCTGGTGGACGTAAAACAATACGAAGCGGCCTGGGTCGAATTCGAAAAACTCCACCGGGCGTCGCCGGATGACGCCGAGCTGCTGTATACGCTGGGCCTGTTGTCGCTGGAGTCGCAGCGCCTGGACGATGCCGAGAAGTACATGATGATGCTGGTTCGGCTGAAGCAGCGCGAAGGCGAGGCGCAATACTATCTCGGCCGCATCAACGAAAATCGCAAGCACTATGACAAGGCGATCGAGTGGTATCAGAAAGTGTTTGTCGGTGAATACAAATTCGACGCGCGTCTGCGTATTGCCGATATGCTCGGCCTGCTGGGACGCATAGACGATGCGGCCGCCCACCTCGACGAAATGCTCAAGGGCAGCCAGTCCGACGGAACGCTGGTGCGAATATACATCGGCAAGGGCGAGCTGTTGCGCAGCGCCAGGCGTTACCCGCAGGCGATGGAAGTTTTTAACACCGCGCTGGGGATCGTTCCCGGCAACAGCGACCTGTTATACGCGCGCGCGCTGGTGGCCGAAAAACTGGGGCGTATCGATATTCTCGAGCGGGATATCAGAACGATTCTGAAAACCGAGCCCGATAATGCGCACGCGCTCAATGCGCTCGGATTTACCCTCGCCGACCAGACCGATCGTTACCAGGAAGCTTACGGCTATCTCAAGCGCGCGATCGAAATAATGCCTGACGATGCCGCCATCATCGACAGCTGGGGCTGGGTACATTACCGCCTGGGCGATTATGACAAGGCTATCAGCCTGCTGCGCAAGGCCCTGTCCCAGTTTGACGACGCCGAAATCTCGGCGCACCTGGGCGAGGTCCTGTGGGTAACCGGCGATCAGCAGGAAGCGCGGCAGGTATGGCAGCGGGCGCTGAAAAAATCGCCCGACGATCCCGTGCTGCAAAACGTTATGCGGCGTTTTATCCCCTGATTTTCTTGACCCGGTTTTTCCGATTTGTTTTCTACGCCGCTGTCGTGCTGGCCGCCGCCGGCTGCATGCGGCCTGGCGGATTGTCCGACGATGACGAAGCGCAGCGACTCTGGGCCAGCCGGCAGCAGGCCGTGGCAGCGCTGGACAGCTGGGATATCCATGCGCGCGCGGCGCTAACGCTCAAGGGAGAGGCGTATAACATTGGCCTCAACTGGGAACGGACATCGGACCGCTTCATGCTGTTGCTGGAAGCCCCCTTCGGCCAGGGCGTGTTCCGCATCGACGGTGATGTCGGCGGGCCTTATCGCCTGCGGCTGCCGGACGGGCAGGTTTTCACCAATGCGACGCCGGAAGCGCTGCTCGAAGAAGTGGTCGGCTGGTCGCTGCCGATCGGCGGTCTCGAGTTCTGGATACGGGGTATACCGCAGCCCGGCGCCGACTATCGGCCTCGCCTCGATGCCGGCGGCCGGGCGCGCTCGATTCGACAGGATAGCTGGGAAATCAGCTATCTCGATTATTTCGACGCCCAGCCGGCGCCGCAACTGCCGCGCAGGATAAAACTGAGCCGCGACGAACTTACCCTGAAACTCGTGATCGAGCGCTGGCAGCAAACGGAAATTGAGCCGGATACTTCCGACCTCTTTCCCGAGTTCAACTGACATGCCGCGGCGATTAAGTCTTCCGGCGCCGGCCAAGCTCAACCTGATGCTGCAGATTACCGGCCGCCGTGACGACGGCTATCATCTGCTCGAAACCGTGTTCCAGTTCATCGACCTGTGCGACCTGCTCGAATTCGAGCTGCGCGAAGACGGCCGTATCGAGCGGCATAGCGGCAATTCGCCGATTGCGGCGGCGGACGATATCCTGCTGCGAAGCGCGAGCCTGCTGCAATCGCGCTACCAGGTTAAAAAGGGCGTCGACATCGCAATCGACAAGAAAATTCCCGTCGGCGGCGGTCTCGGCGGTGGAAGTTCCGATGCGGCCACCTGCCTGTTGGCGCTGAATCGCCTGTGGCGGCTGGATTTGAGCCTCGACCAACTGGCTCGAATTGGTCTCGAAATCGGCGCGGACGTGCCCGTTTTCGTGGGCGGCAGGGCGGCCTGGGCGACCGGCGTGGGCGAAGAATTGCAGCCGATCGAGCTCGAGCAGCCGTTTTACCTCGTCATCGACCCGAAAACCGGGGTTTCGACGGCTGAAATTTTTGCCGCGCAAGAATTGACACGTAACTGCGATCCGCTCACAATACGCGCCTTTCTGCGCGGCGAGGGCACTAACGTGTGCCAACCGGTGGTGCGAAATCGCTATCCACAGGTGGCCGCGGCGATCGACTGGTTGCAGCAGTCGGCGTCCGCCAGAATGAGCGGTACCGGCGCCTGCGTATTTGCCGCCTTCGATAGCCTTGAGCGGGCAGAAGAGGTAAAATCGCGGGTTCCGAAAAAGTGGAGCGCGTATCTGGCCCGCGGGCTGAATCGCAATCCGCTGCACCAGCAACTGGGATTGCTGGTCTGAAGAGAATTATTGGGCCGTCGCCAAGTGGTAAGGCACCAGGTTTTGATCCTGGCATTCGTTGGTTCGAATCCAGCCGGCCCAGCCATACAAGGGGCATTCGCCGGGATAGTACAGAGCGTACTATCCGGTTGATGCCCCGATTGTTTTTGCATACGAGAGAGCCCCATGGCTGGCAGTGTAACCTCGAATGACTTGATGGTTTTCACCGGGAATGCCAACCCTGAGTTGGCTCGCACGATAGTGCGTCACCTCGATATTCCCCTCGGCATTGCTACGGTAAGCAGTTTTAGCGATGGTGAAACCTCGGTTGAAATTGGCGAAAACGTGCGCGGCAAGGACGTGTTTATCGTCCAGCCGACCTGTGCGCCGACCAACGACAACCTGATGGAATTGCTGGTCATGATCGACGCCATAAAGCGCGCGTCCTGCGACCGGGTAACCGCGGTGATTCCGTACTTCGGTTACGCGCGCCAGGACCGGCGGGTGCGTTCGCAGCGGGTGCCGATCACCGCCAAGGTGATCGCCAACATGCTCGAAGGGGTCGGTGTGGACCGGGTGCTGACGATCGATTTGCACGCGGACCAGATCCAGGGCTTTTTCGAATGCCCGGTGGACAACGTGTACGCCTCGCCGATTTTGATGGGCGATATCTGGAAACAGAAGTACCCGGATATGATCGTGGTTTCACCCGACGTCGGCGGCGTGGTGCGGGCGAGGGCGATCGCCAAGCAACTCGACGATGCCGACCTCGCGATTATCGACAAGCGGCGTCCGCAGGCGAACATGGCGCAGGTGATGAATATCATCGGCGA
>CALJQI010000201.1 GCA_937980285.1 uncultured Gammaproteobacteria bacterium
GCGGAAATCTCGATCACCTGCCCGAGCCCGCCGCGCTGCGCTCCGGCGCCGCCCGAACCCTCGCGCAATTCCTTGCGCCAGATCGTAATCGGACCCAGGTGCTCGGTGACCTCGGCCGACATGGTATGCACGCCGGACGGAAACGCGGTCGCGCTGAGACCGTCCAGCGCCGGTCGCGCGCCGGTGCCGCCCGAGTTGAACATCAGGATTTCGGAGCTCTGCGCCCGCTCCTCCGCGGCAGCCTTGCCGGCATCGATCGCTCGCGCACCGAGCTGCACGATCCACAGCGCGCTGGAGCCTTCGGCCGGCACCGTATCGGGCAACATTTTGTGCAAAGCGCCGAACACCGCATCGGGCAGGAACTGTCCGAGCACGTGCCGGATCGCCACCGGCGCCGGGTGCTTCGCGTTTAGAATGCAATTTTCCGGCGCCGTTACCTTAAACGGCGACAGCGACGCGTGGTTGTTCGGTATCTGCGGCGCCAGCGCGCACTTGAGCGCGTAACAGGCATAGGCGGTGGTGTAGATCAGCGGCACGTTGATACCCTTTTCGCTGAGGCCGCTGGTGCCATCGAAGTCGGCGAGCACGCCCTGCTCGGAAACATCGAGCCGCAATTTCATCGTCACCGGCGCGTCATAGCCGTCGACGGTAAGTTCGTTGTCATAGGAACCGGGCGGCAAATCCCGCAAATGATCGAGCGTCGCGCTCAGACTGTTGTCGAATATGAAGTCGCGCAATTCCTGCAGGTCCTCGATGCCGAATTCGTCCATCATGTCCATCAGCCGCCGATGCCCGGTGTCGTTGCAGGACGACAGCGAAAACAGGTCGCCGACTACCTGTTCGTTTTCGCGCACGTTGTTGCGAATGATGTTGATCAGCACCTGGTTGACTTTGCCGCGCTCGGCGAACTTCATGATCGGGATCAGAATCCCCTCCTCGTAAACCTCGCTCGCATCGGGACCGAAGCCGCGGCCGCCGACGTCGACCACGTGCGCGGTACAGGCGAAGTAACCGACCAGCCTGCCGTTGCGGAAAGACGGGTTGACGAAGGTAAAATCGTGCAGGTGCCCGGTACCTTTCCACGGATCGTTGGTGACGTAGGAATCGCCCTCGAAGACATTGTCTTCGCCGATGTCGTCGATGAAATTACGTACCGCCGCGGCCATCGCGTTGACGTGCCCCGGGGTGCCGGTAACGGCCTGCGCCACCATCAAGCCTTCGCGGTCGAATACCCCCGCCGAGACGTCGCCGGCCTCGCGCACCGAGGTCGAAAACGCGGTACGCACCAGCGTCAGCGCCTGCTCCTCGACGACCGCGATCAGCCGGTTCCACATGACCTGCATGTGCACGTTGGAAATGCCGTCAGCCATGATCTTTCCCCTTCAGTCTCAGCAGCAGGCAACCATCGGATTGCATGATCGCCTGGTAACGGTTGGTGACGATGGTACTGGTTTCGCTTTCGATGATGACCGCCGGGCCGGAAACCAGGTCGCCGCTTTCGAGCGCGTCGCGCTGAAACACCGCGGCGTCGACGAAGCGCTGCTCGCGCGCATCGAAAATTCGCCGCCTTTCATCGCTGTAACGCGGCGTCTCCGCGCTCACCGGCGTCACCGCAGCGGGTTCCTGCAGGCGGCTGCGCACCTGCACCGACCAGGTCATGATCTCGATATCGAGACCCTCGAGCGAGCGCCCGAACAGGCGACTGTACTCGGCTTCGAAACGACGACGAATTTCGTCCTGGTCGCCGTCTACGAAATCGCGGTCGGGCAGCATGACGACGATTTCCCAGCCCTGCCCCTGGTAACGCATGTAAGCCTTGATCTCGCGCACCAACTCCAGGTGCGCGGCGCCGGCCTGGGCAAAATGCTGGGCCTCGGCATCGAGTTCGGATATCAGGCGGTTGCTCCAGTCGACATCGAATTCACTGAGGCGCAGAAACGCGCCGCGCACCGCTTCGAAACCGAAGGGCGCGCGCAAAAAGCCGATCGCCGAACCGACGCCGGCGCCGGGCGGAATCAACAAGCGGTCGATATCGAGCTTTTCGCACAGGCGGCTGGCGTGCAGCGGCGCCGCGCCGCCGTAGGCGATCATGGTGAAATCGGCGAGCTCCTTGCCGTTTTCGACCGCGTGCACGCGCGCCGCGTTGGCCATGTTTTCATCGACCACCTCGCAAATGCCGACCGCCGCGGTATCGGTATCCATGTCCAGCGGCTGGCCGATGACGCGCGCCAGCGCGGCGCTCGAGTTCTGCGTCTCCAGTTTGATGTCGCCGCCGGCGAAGCGATCAGGGTCGAGGCGGCCGAGCACCAGGTCGGCGTCGGTGACCGCCGGGTTTTCGCCGCCGCGGCCATAACAGGCCGGCCCAGGTTCCGAACCGGCGCTCTCGGGTCCGACGCGAATCTGGTGCATTTCGTCGACCCAGCCGAGCGAGCCGCCGCCGGCGCCGATTTCGACCATTTCGATGACCGGGATCGAGACCGGCATGCCCGACCCTTTCTTGAAGCGATAGGTGCGCGCGACCTCGAAAGTACGCGCGGTCTTGGGCACGCGATCCTCGATCATGCAAATCTTCGCCGTGGTGCCGCCCATGTCGTAAGACAAGACCTTGTCCAGGCCGTGGCCGGCGGCATAGTCGGCGGCGTAAATCGCGCCGCCGGCGGGTCCCGACTCGAGCAGGCGCACCGGAAACTCGATCGCACTCTCGACCGAAATCAGGCCGCCGCCGGAGTGCATCATGAATAGCGGGCAATCGCCGCCCTCGGCGCGGAAACGATCGACCAGGCGCCGCAGGTACGACGCCATCAGCGGCTTGATGAAAGCATTCGCGCAGACCGTGTTGAAGCGCTCGAATTCACGCATCTGCGGCGACACCTCGCTGGAGATCGAAATACTGATGGCGGGCACTTCGGCAGCGATGATTTCGCGCGCGCGGCGTTCGTGCTCGCCACTGACATAGGCGTGGATAAAACCGATGGCGACGCTCTGGTAGCCGCCTTGCCGAATCCGCGCCGCTATCTCCAGCAGTTGCGCTTCGTCGAGGGCGACCAGCTCGTCGCCGTTGGCGGCGAGGCGGCCATCGACGACGTAGCGATGTTCGCGCGAGATCAGCGGTGGCGGCAGCTTCAGGTTCAGGTCGTACTGTTCGAAACGCCCCTCGGTGCGCATTTCGATGACGTCGCGAAAGCCCTTGCTGGTAACGAAGGCGGTATCGGCACCGCGGCGTTCGATCAGCGAATTGGTGGCCAGCGTGGTACCGTGGATCAACTGGTCGATATGCTCGATTCCAATGCCGGCGATTTGCGTCACCTTGAGCAGGCCGTCGATGATCGCCTGCTCGGGCTCGCTGTAGTTGGTCAGCACTTTCGTCGTGAACTGCTGCGTGCCGCACTCGAGCACGACATCGGTAAAAGTCCCGCCAATGTCAGCACCGACACGAACGCTCTGATTGTTGTAAGCCATGAATGAATCCGCTCTGTTTCGCCACCTGCCCGTACACAGGTGGGATCGAATTTTACCGGATAACCAGGCGCTTTATCAGTTAATTTTGAACTGCACCGTGACGCTGAGCCCGCCTAGTTCGGACTCATCCAGCACCACCCGGGCGTCATGAATCTGGGCGATCGTGTCGACGATCGAGAGGCCCAGGCCGGCGCCGGTTCTGTTGGTATCGCCGGCCCGGTAGAACCTTCCGAGGACCTTGTCGCGCTCGTCGACATCGAGTCCAGGACCGGAATCCTCTACCGCGAGCACCAGGCTATTGGCGGCACGGTAGCAGCGCAGCCTGATAAGGCATCCAGCACCACAGTAATTGATGGCATTGTCGAGCAGGTTGGACACCATGCTTTCGAGCAGCGATTCCACCCCGCAAAGCTGGTAGCCTTCATCGGACAATAACAGCTCAACCCGCAAGTCCTTTGCCACGGCCCGCGGTTTCAGGGAATCAACCACCCGCTGGCAAACAAGACCCAGGTCAACCTGTTCGAACTCCGTGATCGCCCGGGGATTGTCGTAATGACTGAGTTTCAGCAGTTGCGATACCATGTGCGACAGGCGCTTGATACTGGTTTTCATGCTTTCCAGCGAGTCCAGTGTTTCCCTGCCCTGGTTTTCTTCGAGCGCGTTTTCGACGTTTACCAGCAGCGCGGCAAGCGGGTTGCGCAATTCATGCGAGGCGTCGCTGACGAAACGGCGCTCGCGCGCATAGGCCGCGTCGAGGTCGGCGATCATCTGGTTCAAAGCGGTCACCAGCGGACTTATTTCCCGTGGAACCCCGGCGACGTCGATCGGCTTCAAATCCTTGAGGACCTGTTGCCGAACCTGATCGGTGACGTGCTGCAATGGCTTCAACGCCACCCCGATTATTTGCCATAACAACCACAGGACTATCGGCAGCAGAAAAATCAACGGTAATAGCAGACCACCGCCGATATACTCGGTAATTTCCTGCCGGATCTCACTGCGCTCACCAACGATAATGAGCAAGTCGTCATGACTGGACTCACGCGCATAAGTCAGCCACTTCCTGTCCTTGTACCTGAATTCGGAAAATCCGCTATTGATGATTTCGTGGGGTATCTCGGGTGCCTTGCGTGAATTCAGCAGAACCTGGCCGTCCGGGCCCACGATGGCGAAGAACAGCTTGCGTTCATACTCGTGAGCTTCCGGCCCACGCTCCAGTGCAATTGCTAACTGCGCCCTGTTGGACTCGATGCTGGCGCGCGTCATCATGCCATCGAGGATGCGTGCCGTCTGCACCAGCGAGGCGCTGAATATTTCATCGGCCTCCTGGGTCGTACCGCGGTAGATCATAATGCCCGACGAGGTGGTTATCACCAGCAGGATGACAATCACGTACCAGGTCAGGCGCCGGCGCAGGGATACGCCGTCAGTCACTGTCGGCATCCAGCTTGTAGCCTACGCCTCTGACGGTTTTGATCAATTTGTTATCCAGCTTTTTACGTAAATGGTGGATATGCACTTCGAGCGCGTTGCTTTCGACACCTTCGCTCCATCCGTACAACACGCCCTCCAGATGGCTGCGCGTCAGAACCTGGCCGGGCCTGTTGGCGAATTCCGCAAGGACGACAAATTCACGCCGATTCAATTCGATTTCCTCGCCGCGATACCAGACCTGCTGGCTGGCGCTGTTGATGCGCAGCTCCCCGAGACTGATCTCTGGCGCCGCGAAACCATGGCTGCGACGGCTTAGCGCCCGTACCCGCGAACGCAATTCTTTCAGTTCTACCGGCTTTACCACGTAATCGTCCGCGCCGCTGTCGAGCCCGAGCACGCGTTCGTCAACCGTATCGCGCGCGGTCATGATCAACACCGGTGTGTTGATGGATTCCTTACGCATGGTCTGCAACACCGAAATGCCGTCTTTGCCGGGCAGCTGCAGGTCGAGGAGAATGAGTTCGAAGTTATCCGAGCGGATCGCGGCCAGCGCCTGGGCACCGTCGGTCAACCAGTCGACATGGTCGCCATCGCGCATCAGGGCTTTCTGAATTCCACGCCCCAATTGCTCGTCATCCTCTACCAGCAGTAATCTCATGCAAAGTCTCTTGAACCCGGTGCCAAAATATAAAATTCGCGGGCCGACAGTATAGACTCCCGGCCCGCGAATGCGGAAATGCTCAGGAGCCAAGCAAAAACTCTTTCAGCTTCTGTGCCTGTTCGCGTCGACCCTTGTCAGCCAGCGGACGTTCTACCATTTGCGGCGCGTGCAACGCCTTCTCGACGTATTTCAGCGCCAGCTGATCCTTGCCATTCTCGGCCAGGAACTCGGCAAAAAAGTAATTAATGTCCAGACCTTGCGGGTTCAACGCAAGCGCTTTCTGGAAATACTTTTCCGCCTTCTTATCACTACCGAAACCGATTGGCCAGCCCGGCACCTTGGAGTAAAGCGAACCCAGACTGGCATAAACCGATCCACCCAGAACCGTGGGGTCGATCGCTTCAGCCTGCTCCAGTTTCAGCTTGGCCTCCTTGACCAGGCTCAGGGCACCGATACCGCCTTTCTTTTCGGCCAGGGTGCTGAGAACGATAGCGTCCCACACCAGCGCTTCGGCACTTTGCGGATTATCGTGAGACACGCGGTTCGCCTTGCGCGCCAGCGCCTGTAACTCGCGGTAGTTATTGTTAAGAAACTCGTCCAGGTAATAGAGCTGGGCCCATTCAGACTGAATTTCCCTGACCTCCGGCAGCTGCGCCGAATCGGACATGCCGGCAATTGCCGGTTGGACGGTTATAAGCGCCAGCGTAATTAAAGCCATTTTTGCTAATTTATTCATCTTGCACCTCGTTTAAAAATTAAAATTCACCAAACCACTCAAGCGGCGTATTGCTTGATCAGCGGCAGTTTTTTTGAAATCGCATTGCCCACCAGCGCCGGAAATACGGAATTGATTCGAACCAGCAGCTTTTCGGGCCAGCCAAGCGCCAGCTCGCCACGCTTGCTGCCGACAAAACGGACAACCGCAGCGGCAACCTTTTCCGGCGGGTCCATGGCGACCTTGAGCTTGCGATTCATCTCCACCACGCGATCGCTGTTGATCGCGGTGCGGGTCGCGCGCGGTAAAATGCAGCCGACGCGAATACCGGTGTCGGACAGTTCCCGGTTTAGCGCCTGCGAAAAACCGCGGATCGCGTACTTGCTCGCCGAGTAGGCGGCGTAGCCGGGAAATCCGATCGCGCCGAAGGTCGAGGCGATATTGACCACCCGGGCCTCGGACTGACGTTTCATCACGGACAGCAGTTTTCGGGTCAGTTTCATCGGCACGATGCTGTTGAGGTTCATGATTTGCTCGATATCCCGGTCCGAGAGCTGCTCGAACATTTCGAACTTGCAGATACCGGCATTGTTGA
>CALJQI010000202.1 GCA_937980285.1 uncultured Gammaproteobacteria bacterium
CTATAATTTATTTTATACCCTCCTGTTAGACGTTTGTGTGTTGGCCCCATTCCCAGAATGGGGCTTTTTTTTGTTTCCTGGCCTGCTGCGCACCGCGATAGCCGCGTTGGAATCATATTGAAGCGCCGGGCAGGCGCGAAACTGGGGGACTTGGTAAAGTTGGTATGACGACAATTCCCGCGTAGGCGGGAAAGGTTGACTGCCTGGATAAAATCAGGCCTCGCGAGTTATCGCGAGGCGGTGCTGGGCATCAGGCGACGGCGATGCCGCGGCGGCCCGCGTGATCGATGGTCTCGCCCTTGCTGCCGTAGGTCTTGCAGGTGGTGGATGTACCGACGCCGGTGAGTATGCCTATCGAGCGTTTTACGCGTTGCTGTCCCTTGTTGACCAGCAGGCTGTTAACCTGAATCGAGTGTTGCAAATCAACCAGGTTTTTTATCAGTTGCCGGTAGAGTCCGGAAAGCTGTTTCTGCTCGTCGTCGCACCAGGCGATACACTTTTCCAGGCCATCGTTGTCCTGGTCGAATCCGAAGCTGGCGAGTACCTGGTGGCGCCGCTGCTCGAGGGTTTCGATATCTTCGATGGCCAGGTCGGGACTGGCGAGTGATTGTTGCAGCTTATCCAGCTGGTTGTCGGCGATCGCTTTCCTGATCACCAGCAGGTATTCATTGGCGCTGGTAATGCGATCGTTTTGAGCCTGCATCAACTCGCTCAGGCGTTCACGGCACTGGCTTGTCTTCATGGCAGCAGCTTTTCGATTTCGCTGTACTTGCGAGCAATCACTTCGGCGTCAGGCTGGTACTCACCCTTGGTCAATGCCTGCTTGACCGCGTCCACCCGCGCCTCGTTGACCTCGGGCAGGTTCTTGATCTGTTCTCCGAGCTCTTCGAGCAGTGCCGCGCCGCTGAGTTCGACGGTGCCGGCGTCGTCGGGTTTCGCCGATGCGGCTTTGCCCTGAGCGCCGGACTGGCTGCTTTTCGCTGCAGAGCCTGCCCGGTTATCCGAGGATACTCCAGTATTACGCAAGCGATTCTGTGTGTTTATAGGGTCAGTCATTCCTGATCTCCTTCAGATTACCCATATACATTATCGGCAGATCCTTAAAAAAGTTAACTTCGTACTGGAAATTGTTCATTATATGCTTATCCGCACCAGCCCTTCACCCGAAACCACGCCTTCGACGATCTTCATCGACTGGCTGTTACGCACCTTGACCAGCTGCCCCAGCGTCGCGGACTGCAGTGCCTTGCCTGACGACCTGATTTGCAGGCCATTGTAATTCAGTACCAGCGTAACCTGTTGACCGGATCGAACCATAAGCAACGGTGCGAGTCTGGCAGGTGTCAGCACGGTTCCTCGCGCCAGGTTTCGTTTGGCCTGCAGTTGATTCATTGAGCTGGTCTTCGAATAATAGCCATTTTTCAGGCGCGTGATATTGTGTTTTTGAAAACTGATGGCCGAATCGTCAATTTTTTGGCCTTTCAGCAGGGGTTTGGCGGCCACGGCGACGTCATCGAACACGTCGATACGCACCGGCAAATGTATTTTCCACCTGGCGTTGCTCGGGCAGCGCACCAGCAAGGCGGTGTTGCCATGCACCTGGTCGCGACGGCTAAACTCTATCGATAAGGCGTCGTGACAGGCCTTCAGGCGCAGCCGGGAATCCAGGTTACCGAGCTTGAAGCCCGCGGGGTAGGGGCTTTGGTAGGGATAACTCGTGATAAACGACTCGGCCTGCAGGCGAATCGACGCCAGGCTTTGTATCTCCGCCGCCTGCACCGGCAACAGAGAAGACAGCATTAGCCAGCAACTGGCTACGGCAGGTAAAACGGCGCGTATATAGAGGTCTGAATGCATAACTGTTTTCATCGATGAATTACACTGCAATTATCAGGCCAGAATTTTCTGCGGCCCGGATCATGTTCGGCCTTGCAGGCGGCAACGAGTTTATCGCCAGGTTCTATACTGACGTTATCGCCGATACGACTAGCTCGATGATCAGGTGAATTGCCTGATCGAGGCGGCAATATTGCCTCCGGGCATTGCCGCTTTGCCGCTTTACGACCCGCCTTCATTGGCTAAGTCATTGATTTGAAATAATAACAATCCGATGGCACCGTCTGTGCATTGGTATCCGTATTGTTGATTTACGGTTACAGACATGCCAATCAGTTTTGACAGAGCCTTTTCGATACACGATGACGCGCTAGTGCTACGCGGACGCCGCTCATCGATTCTGGCATCCAACATCGCCAACGTCGATACGCCTAATTACAAGGCGCGTGACATCGATTTCGGCGCCATGTTGCGTAGCGCCAGCCAGCAGCAATCCGACCGGGTGTCGCTGGCCAGCACGCATCGCGACCATATCTCAACCCGTTCCACGCTGACCCAGCCCGAGCTGAAGTATCGCAACCCGCTGCATCCTTCGCTCGACGGCAACAGCGTGGACGCCCATGTCGAACAGGCCAAGTTCGCCGAAAATGCCATGCTTTACCAGACCAGTTTTACCTTTCTCAATGGCAAGGTAAACGGCCTGATGAAGGCGCTTAAAGGAGAATAACGATGGGATTGCTTGCCAACTTCAATATTTCGGGCAGCGCGATCAGCGCGCAATCGACGCGACTGAACACGATTGCCAGTAACCTCGCCAATGTCGAAACCATCGCCGGCAGCGAAGCCGAGGCTTATCGCTCGCGCCAACCGGTATTTCAGGCGCTGATGGATGGCCAGGGTCGCCCCGGCGAAGTCGGTGTCAACATGCTCGGCATCGTCGAAAGCCAGCGCGGTGTCGAACGCCGTTACGATCCGGGCCATGCGCTGGCGGACCAGGATGGTTACGTCTACGGCAGCAACGTCAATCCGATCGAAGAGATGGCGAACATGATTTCGGCGTCGCGCGCCTACCAGAACAATGTCGAGGTGCTGAACACCTCGCGCGATCTGCTAATGCGCGCGCTGTCGCTGGGAAGTTAACGGAGACGGACCATGACCGATATCGATAGCAAGAATATTTATACCCAACTGGGTCTGAACAAACCGGTGAACAGCGACGCCAAGGCGAACGACGAGCTTGGCCAGGCCGAGTTTCTCGAGCTGATGACCGCCCAGTTGAAGTACCAGGATCCGCTGCAGCCGATGGAGAACGGGGATTTCCTCGGCCAGATGGCCCAGTTCGGTACCGTTAGCGGTATCAACGAGTTGAATACCACGTTCAACACCATGAGTTCGTCGTTCCAGTCCAACCAGGCGCTGCAGGCGTCGACGCTGGTCGGACGGCGGGTAATGGTGCCGTCGCAGAGCGCTTTTATGAATGATGGAGAGTCGTTGAAAGGCGCTGTCGAACTGGATCAACCGGCCAGCAGGATGGTTATTACGGTGAAGAACGGCGCCGGACAACTAGTGCACCGCCAGGAACTGGGTATACAGCAGGCGGGCATGGTGGATTTCGAATGGAGCGGCCAGGACGCGAGCGGTAATAGCTTGCCGGGCGGCCAGTACCAGATCGAGGCCGAGGTTTATCGTGGAACCGAAGTCACAGCAGGAACAACGTTTACGGTGGTTGATGTCGAGAGTGTAACCCTCGGCGCCGGCGGTCAGGATTTGACGCTTAGCGTTTCCGGCCTCGGTGATATCGATATGAGCCAGGTTCGAAAAATAATGTAGTAAGTAAGGAGAAAACAATGTCATTTAATACAGCACTTAGCGGATTACAGGCCGCAACCGTCGACCTCAGCGTCACCAGTAACAATATCGCCAACGTCGCCACCACAGGTTTCAAGGGCTCGCGAGCCGAGTTTGGCGATATTTTCGAAATATCGCCATTTGGCAGCACGCCCACCGCCGTCGGCAGCGGGGTTAAGGTAACCAGCGTGAGTCAGCAGTTCGATCAGGGTAACCTCAAGTTCACCGACGCCAGTCTCGATATGGCGATCAGTGGCCAGGGGTTTTTCGTGACCAACAAAGCCCTGACTGGTAGCGATATATCCTATACTCGCGCCGGCCAGTTCCGCGCCGACAACCAGGGATACATCACCAACAGTACTGGCGGCTATCTGCAGGCTTTCCCGGTTGACGCAAACGGTAACGTATCCTCTACCAGTCTTAACACCACGGTGCCGATTCAATTGCCCGCATCGACCGGCGCGCCCCAGGCCAGCACCGAAGTTGAAATCGGCGTCAACCTGAATGCGGCGACGACGGCGGTGGATCCGGCCCTGTTCGATCCGACAGCGAGTAATACCTACTCACACTCGACCTCGACCACGGTTTACGATTCCCTGGGCTCCTCGCACGTAATGTCGTACTACTTCGTGCATGATTTGCCGGGTTCGGCCACCAACGCGGCCAACGATCCCAACCAGTGGCTGGCATTTACCTATCTCGATGGCGCCGAGGTCGACATTAACGGTGGTACCACGGTCAACCATTTCAACGGCGGTGTCGCCGTCGCCCAGGACGCGGCAATCCTGAATTTCAACCCCGACGGTTCGCTTAATACGCTGACCCCGGCGCTGTCGCAAAACCTGGCGGTGCCTCTGACCAATGGCGCCGCGCCGCTCACCATTACGCATGATTTCGCCAACAACAATACGACCCAGTACGCCACCGGCTTCTCGGTCAGCACTTTGTCGACCGACGGATATGCCACCGGTCGCCTGACGGGCCTGGATATCGCCGAGGACGGCTTGATGCGCGCAACCTTCAGTAACGGCACCACGCAACCGCTGGGGCAGATCGCGATGGCGGATTTCCCCAATGCCCAGGGTTTGCGTCCAATCGGTGATACCGCATGGCGCGAGACCATTGATTCCGGTGCGGTTCTTACTGGCTCCGCCGGCACCGGCCGCTTCGGGTTGATTCAGTCGGGCGCGCTGGAAACCTCCAACGTCGACCTGACGCAGCAGCTGGTTAACCTGATCACCGCGCAGCGGAACTTCCAGGCCAATGCGCGTTCGATCGAAACCTCGAATGCGATTACCGACACCGTAATCCAGA
>CALJQI010000203.1 GCA_937980285.1 uncultured Gammaproteobacteria bacterium
TTTTGCGCCAGCCCGGCGACGTCCTTTTCCTCGCTCAACAGGGCGGTTTCGCCTTCGACCACGGCCTCGACCAGGCCACCGCTGCGAAAGCTGACCACCGGGGTTTGCAAGGCCTGGGCTTCGAGAAAAACCATGCCGAGACCCTCGGCGTCGCCACTCGCCGCGGTGATGCTGGGGGCGACGAACAACCAGCAACGCGCCAGCTGCTGTCGAATCTCGACGGCGCTGGCGGTGCCGGCAAAATCGATATTCAGCTGGCGCGACAGCGCTTCTTGTCGCAGCGCGGGTTTCAAATCGCCTTCGCCAATTATGGTTAGTCGTAAATCCGGGAAACGCGGTTTCAGCCGTTCCATGGCCTGCAGCAGGTAAGTACATCCCTTTTTCTCCACCAGCCTGCCGACAAACAGCAGCGTGGGCTCTTCTGTTTCATTTTTCGGCTGGGTGAATTTTTCGAGGTCGATGCCAATATAGTGCTGCAGCAATTTATGCTCGGGGCAACCGCGCGCGAGCGCCTGTTCGGCGATAAAATCGGAAACCGCGATGATTCGATCGACGTTTTCGAAAAACCGTCGATTGGCGGGGCTTTGGCTGGCGTTTTCGTGCTTGGTGATATCGTGGCCGTGCACCGTCGTTATAACCGGCAGCTTGAGCCGCTGGCCGATCTTGACAGCATCGAGGCCGTCGTTGAAGAAATGCGCATGAATCAACGCCGGAGCATGACTGGCGATGGCCTCGAGCCAGGCGCTGCCGCCCTTGAAGCCCTGTCGCAACATCAACTTCGACAATGACGGCAAACGGCTATAGTCGTCGAGCAACAGGGTGGTTGCGTTTTCGAGCATCTTCAACCCGGACGGATCTTCGCGGTAGCCGCAAAACAGCGGCCTGAAGGTCGGCAGCAACTGACCCTGGTCGGCGATAAAGGTTTCCGAGTACGAGAGCAGGCGCTTGCGAAAAATTGCAACGGTCGAGGTCAAGATATAATGCTCATGGGATGGCTACTGGAGGCATGGGTCAGGGTTTTCTTCGAATCAGGATTGTGACAGATTCTGTCGTATCTTCCTGAGCGCCAATTGCAATTTAATATAGCGGCTTATGCTGCGCAGGCCTAGCCCGTCGCGGAAGATAAGTTGCCCCGGCCCGATATTCCACTGCCGACACTTTTGCTCGATTACTTGCAGCACCGGGGCCGCGCTGGCGGCGGGAATCTTGCGGCATTCGCGCGCGATCTGGGTAAGGCTTCGTAACAGCAAGTTCCGGTGCGCCCGCTTTTGCCGCCCGCTGGCCGCAAATTTGCCCGAATCCTCGACCGCGCCGAGCCAGTCGATGTGCGAGCCCCTTTCGTATTTGCCGCCGGTGGAGCCGCCGAGGTGCTTGCGATAGCGGTAAACTACCTGGTCGATTAAAACCAGAGAGGAGGCGGCGGCAAACAGTTCGCTGAAAAAAAGCAGGTCCTGAGCCATGCGCACGCCGGTGGTGAAACGGATTCCACCCAGTGTTTCGCGTAGAAACATCTTGCCGCCGACATGGCCTCGCACCCTCGAGTGATCGAACAGTTCGGTCAACACCTGTTCGCCGGAAATCCGCATCGTACGATTAACCTGGTCGGGAGCCGGCCGCTGCGAATCGTCATCGAACAACATCAGGTTGCCCTTGACAATATCCGCGCGATGCTTTTCGGCCGCGCGATACAGGGTAGACAGGGCCGCCTGCGGCAGTATGTCGTCGGGATCGAAGAACAGGATGTATTTGCCCCGGGCCAGATCGAGGCCACGGTTGCGCGCGACGCTGACGCCGGCATTTTTATCGCTTTCGAGGAGAATAAACCTGTCGGCGTAAGCTGCCGCGAAGCGGCGGCAGCATTCGAGGCTGGCGTCGGTCGATGCGTCGTCGATCAGAATAATTTCGCAGGCGCCGTCAAAATCCTGGTCGACCAGGCTCTGCAGGCCCTCGTCGATGTAGCTGGCGACGTTGAATACCGGAACGATGATCGATACCTGGGGCATGCCGTCGCTGGTTTCGTTCATGTCGACGCCGCCTGCTGAGGTCGAAACTCTTCGCCGCTGATACGCGCCAGCAGCATAACCACGAACGGCGCGAAAAGTACCGTTGCCAAGAGCGGGAGCGCTTTGTCTTTGAAGATGGAAAAATCCACTTGCACTTGTCTGTCTGGTCTGGTGATCGAATGCGGTGAACGATTAATCGATCGCCGCGGCGGTTCGAGGCTGGCCGCGAGCCACGGGCGGGCAGTCGAATCGTCGTCGGCAGCCGTCAGCCAGCGCGTAGATTATCACATGCGGCGTGCTTTGCTATCTGCCGGCCGGCTTTGCAGTGAATTCCATCGCCTTGTCGGCATTCGATATTTGATTTATAGCCAAACCTTACCCCAAAGCTGTTTTAACCGGTTTCCCGGCGCAGGCGATACGCTTGCAGCCAGGCCAGCGAACTCGAAGTAGACTCGGCGGGAAAATACTCGGCGCCGACATGACCCCGGTAACCGAGGTCATCGATCAGGTCGAACAAATGATCGAAGTCGATGCAGCCTCGCCCCGGTTCGCGCCGGTCGGGCACGTCCGAGAACTGAATATGTCCGACCCGCTCGATGATTTCGGGTAGCCTGGCGGCGAGGTCGGATTCCATCATTTGCATGTGATAGAGGTCGTACTGCAGCGCAAGTTCGATATCGGGCAGGGCATCGATCAGGTCGAGCGCCTGTTGCGAGCCGTTGAGGAAAAACCCGGGCAGGTCGATGGTGTTTACCGGTTCGGTCAGCAACCTTATACCGAGTTCCCGGGTAATCCGCCAGGCCTTGCGCAGGTTGGCTTTGAAGGTGCTCTCGCACAATTCCAGATCGTGATGCGGGGCAGGGCGGCCGGCCAGCAGGTTCATTGCTTGGGGTTGCAGAATTTCGGCAAACCCGCGCGCCTCGAGCAGGGCCGATTCGAAATCCGCCTCACGACCCGGCACCGCGGCCAATCCTTCGCCACCCCGCATCAGGTCGCCGACCGGAAAATTCATCAGCACCAGCGGCATCCGCCGGGCGTCGAGTTCGGCTTTAAGCGTTTGCGGATCCTCGCCATATGGAAACTGGATCTCGACCGCATCGAAACCGGCGTCGGCGGCTCGGCCGATGCGTTCGATCAGCGGGTGCTCGCGAAACAGGGTGGAAATGTTGGCGGAAAATTTCGGCAAGATTCGAAACTGTTGAATCGGTTAAGGCATGACCAGGCATATATTAACAGGCCCGGTCAAAATCGAAAATTCCGCAGGCCATAGAGATCTCGTGCAATTATTCCGGATAGAGACGTTGTTACTGGTTGGAGCCGGCTTTTTGTCGCCGAAAATTGATCCAGGTCAACAGGTTTTCTTGAAATCAGGCGCACAAACCCTAGTTAGCAGGCGTTCAAGGTCGTTCATGGCGAACGTATACAATCCACTGACTAGGAGACTGTTATGAATCTCGATAAATTCAAACCCTGGAACTGGTTCAAACACGAGGAAGGGACT
>CALJQI010000204.1 GCA_937980285.1 uncultured Gammaproteobacteria bacterium
GAACTCGATCGCGTCAAAAAAGTTGTCAAGCTCGGCGCCTTCGTCAACTGCGTCGCCGATTTCACCGAGCATCCGAACGTAGTCAACGGCGCATCCGACCTGATGATCGAGGTTTTCGGGGATGCCGGCCGCTGCACCCGCTCCAATGTCGGCGTGCCCTCGTTGCCGCTGGGCTTCGCGGTCGAAATCGACGGCGTGTTCGAGATCGCCTGAATCTAAGGAGGAAACAGACATGCTAGCCTTATGCGCCAACTACGAGGGGAATGTTCCCGAAGACCCGGAAGCATTCGACCGCTACGTCGAGACCGTCCATCTTCCGCTGGTGGCAAAGTATCCGCGGCTGCGGGCATTGCGCTACATGAAAGGCGCGGCGCGCGACGGGGTTGCACCGAAGTATTACCTGTCGTTCGAGTTGTTCTTTGACAGCCTGGAGGATTTCCAGGTCGCCGCAAAGTCGGAACAAAGAAACCGTGCCGTCGAGGACGCGATGAAAATCGCGGATCGCTTCGAGGGAGAAATCCACCACGTGATGTACGAGGTCAACGACATTCCGCTCGGGGCCACTTCACTAGAGGAGGCTGCGCGGTAAACGCCCGCGGCAATCAGCGACATGCGCAAGTATCTTCACATCAATCTCGATGACCGATCGATCGACGCGCAAGAACTGCACGGCGAAGAGATCGTTCGCAGCGGCCGTTACCATATCGCAAAAATCCTGCTCGATTGCGGCGCGGCGAGCGTCGATCCGCTGTCGCCGGATAATCCGCTCATTTTTTCCGCCGGGCCCTTCGCCGGGACCAATTTCTCCAACGCCAATCGCACCAGCGTCGGCTGCAAAAGCCCGCTGACGGGCGGCATCAAGGAGTCCAACGCGGGCGGCAACTTCAGCCTGGCCCTGGGGCAGCTGCAACTGTCCGGCCTGACGCTCTACGGCGCGTCGGCCGACTGGGTAGTCATCCATATCGCCAAGGACGGCGGGGTTAGCTTCGAGCCAGCGGCGCCTTACCTCGGCAAAGGCAATGTCGAGGCCGCCGCCATGCTGCGCGAGAAATACGGCAAAAAAGTCAGCCTGGCGCTGTGCGGCCCGGTTGGCGAGTACCGGGGACTATTGGCTGGAATCGCCTTCACCGATCCCGACGGGCGCCCGTCACGGCTGGCCGCCCGCGGCGGCGTCGGCGCCGTGATGGGTGGCAAGAAGGTCAAGGCCATCGTCGTCGAATTACACAAAATGCCGCAACTGCACGACCGCAAGAAGGTCATGCAGGCGGTGCGCGAGTACGGCGCCAGGCTGCGCGAACAGGAGGGCGTGCGTAACCTGAACACCCTCGGTACCGCCTACGTGGCGGACTATACCAACCACGTCGGCGGCCTGCCGGTACGTAATTTCACCGCCGGCCGGCTGACCGATACGAGTATCGAGCCGTTGAAAATGGGTGGAGACTACCTGCGGCAGCAAAATATCGAGCGCGGCGGCGAAACCGCGCACGCCTGCATGCCGGGCTGCATCATCGAATGCAGCAACGTTTACGCCGCCGCCGACGGCAAGGAACTGGTGTCGCCGCTGGAATACGAAACCATCGGCCTGCTGGGCAGCAACTGCGGCCTTACCGAACCGGACGACCTGGCCAGGTTGAACGCCATTGCCAACGACCTCGGGATCGACAGCATCGAAACCGGCGCGACGCTGGCGGTGTTGATGGAAGCCGGCCTTGCTGAATTCGGCGATGTTGGCTTCATGACCGACGCGCTGGAAGCCATCGGCAAAGGCACGGCTGAAGGCAAGCTATGGGCGCAGGGCACGGCCCGCGTGGGCGAGCATTACGCGGTCGAGCGGGTGCCGGTCATAAAAAAGCAGGCTATCAGCGCCTACGACCCGCGCGTGATCGAGGTGACGGGTATTACGATGATGCTCACGGCGCAGGGGGCGGACCACACCGCCGGCAACGTGCCGATGATGAATTGCAAAGGGAAACAGGCGGACGAACTCGTCGCCGCCAGCCTGCAGTCGCAGGTGAGCACGGCCAGCGCCGATTCGCTGGGCCTGTGCATATTCGGCCGCTCGGTGACAGATAGCAATACCGAGCTGGTTATCCAGGCTATCAACGACGCCCACGGCACCGAGATCGAGCCATCTTTCTTTTGGGAATTGGGACGTGAAACGCTAGAATTGGAACACGAATTCAACAAGGCAGCCGGCTTTCAGGCCGAGGACGATGCGCTTCCCCGATTTTTCCATGACGAGCCACTCGCACCGTCCGGCAAGGCGGTTCGCTTCCGTGACCACGAGATTCGCCAATGCGTAATCGACTGGTGGCGGCAAAGCGCGTAATCAATCCTCTCCAGCCAGTCGATATAAAGGCGCTGCATGGCCAGGGCGGGAGAGCGGCTTGAGTTTGAGCCTGCGACATGTTCGCGCCTTCGTCGAGGTGGCCCACCAGGGCAGTTTCCGCCGCGCGGCGGAAAAACTGTTCGTGTCGCAACCCGCGCTGACGATCACCATTAACCAGCTCGAGGAACTGGTGGGAGTCAGCCTGTTAAATCGCACCACGCGGCGGGTCAACCTGACCGTCGATGGCGAGGATTTCCTGCCCATCGCCGAGCGCCTGGTTACCGATTTCGAGCGTGCCATCTCTGACCTGAAGGCCTCGGCCGAGCGCCGTGGCGGCAAGGTGAGCATCGCGGTCCTGCCGTCGCTTACCATCAACCTGCTGCCCGGGTTACTCGCCCGATTCAAAGAGGCCAACCCGCAGGTGCGGCTGGTACTGCGGGATGACAACGCGCGGGGAGTACAGCGCCAGGTGCTTAACAACGAGTCCGATTTCGGCATCAGTAATCGCTGGCAGGAAGACTCCGAGCTGGAGTTTCATCCCCTGACCGTCGATCCCGTCGGACTGGTTTGCCCGCCGGATCACCCACTCGGCAAGAGCACGCGGCCGATCGCCTGGCGCAAACTGGAAAACCACCCCTTCGTCGGCATGTCCCAGGACACGGGCGTCAACAAACTGATCAACGCGATCGAAGAGTGCCCCGAGTCCGTGCGCTCGCCGGAATACGAAGTACTGACCATGGCCGCGCTCGGCGGAATTCTGGAAGCGAGGCTGGCGATCACGGTCCTGCCCTTGCTCGCGATGCCGAGCCATATGCATCCGGCGCTGGTCTTTCGCAGGCTGACCAATCCGAAGGTCGAACGAGAGCTTTGCCTGATCACGCGGCGCGACTACCCGTTATCCGCATCCGCGCAGATGGTTCGCGACATGCTGCTCAGCGAGGCCCCACGCGCCGTTGATCGCCTGTAAATCCGGAATGCGCGAGACCGGCGAGATCATCGACGCCTCGTCGTGGGTTGTTGCGGGCAATACACCGGGCTACAGCATTGCGATCGAGGGATTGATGTGTGGGCGTGAGCGTGAGCCGCTTTGCATAGAGTAGAACTTGAAACCAAACCCCGTCATATGAATCCCGGCCAGGTATTGTATTTACTTGAGCAGGAATTTTCTTCATTGCCCAGGCTTCTCATTTGATTCAAGTCGATTAATCGAGTCATAATACCAGGCATTGGATTTTAGTTCTTCAGGGGTGTGTCCAAACCAGGGATAGTAATGCATCTGAGGAAACTTCTGATCTGAGCAAATAATTATGCCAGCCTCAGAGATTATCTATGTATTGGTAGTACTACTCGGCATCGCAATGCTGGTCACGGGTATCTGCCGAAACTTGCCGGTACCATTTACGGTAATCCTGGTCCTGATCGGCATGCTCCTGGGCAACCTGTCGCACACATTTCATTTCATGGAATCTCTGCAGGGATTTAGCCTGAGTCCTGAAATCATGTTATTCATTTTTCTACCCGCACTCATATTTGAATCCGGGTTTGCGCTGGATGCGCGGCAGATGCTCAAGGATCTGCCGCCAATTCTAATTCTCGCGATTCCGGCGATGCTTATGTCTACCTTCCTCGTCGGCCTGGGAATCTGGTGGGCTCTGGATATCAAACTCATAGTTGCACTGGTTTTCGGTGCGCTCATATCCGCAACTGACCCGGTCGCAGTGGTTGCCCTGTTCAAGGAGTTGGGTGCACCGAACAGGTTGAACGTGCTGGTCGAGGGCGAATCCCTGCTTAACGACGCAACCGCAATAGTGGCTTTCTCGATACTGCTTGGTATCGCCGTGGAAGGCGGGGCTATCGGCTGGTCTGATGCCGATAATATATTTCTGGAATTTGTTAGAGTATTTATCGGCGGTGCCCTGTTCGGCGCTTTCCTGGGCTTTGTCGCCTGTGAATTGCTATACCGCATGCAAAGCGGAATCGCGGTGATCTTAACGTCTTCCATCATCATCGCTTACGCCAGCTTTATCATTGCGGAACACAGCTTCCATGTCTCCGGCGTCATGGCAGTGGTTGGCTCCGCGGTCGCTTTACGCCGCTTTGGTGTCACCCGGTTTCGCGAGGATACAACCCATTCGATCCACGAGGTGTGGGAAGTAATCGCCCTGTCCTGCAATTCGCTGCTGTTTTTGCTGGTGGGATTATCGGTTAGCACCGGTGCCCTGTTTAACCAGCTCGGGCCCATACTCATCGCAATCGCGCTGGTTTTGAGCGCTCGCGCGTTGTCGATTTATAGCCTGGTGCCGCTGGCAGCAAGGTGGTTTCGGCTACCGCACATTAGTCTCGGTGAGCGTCATATCATGTGGTGGGGAGGCCTCAAGGGAGGGCTGGCTATTGCCGTAGTGCTTTCAATCCCGAGCGATTTGCCAGAGCGCCAGTTTCTCTTCGAGATCACGCTCGGCGTGGTCCTGTTTACCCTGCTGATTAGCGCACCCACCATTCGTCCACTGATGCATTTTCTGGGTTTGAGCAAAATCTCCAGGGGGGAAAGCCTGGAATACCGAAACTCGCTACACAGCGCAGAGGAAACTTCGATGAAGTATTTATCGGGCCTTGCAGCAAGTAAAGTGGTGCCCAGGGGAGTAGTAGAGCCATTGTCGGACAAGATTCGTCAAACCTTTTCCAGTGATATCGATGGCGATGAAAAGGAAGCGCACGTTGACGACGAGTATTTCGCTGATTTCCGGGCCTATCGTGTGGAGAGGGAATCTTTGCAAGCGCTCTACAAGAATGGCGTGATTAGCCAGTATATTTATCTGGACATGAACAACCAGCTGCACGCGGTGCAGGAATCCCTCCGTCTCGGTGAGGGCAGGATTGGAACCGAATCAGAGACCGAGGAGCAGAGCCTTTTCCAGCGGCTGGAGAACTCGTTGCTGGGCAAAATCCGCGAAAAACACTGGCTGGCCGGATTGTTATCGAAGTACCAGGAGCTAAGAATGGTCCAACGAGTGCAGCGCAACCTGGCGCACATCCTGTCATGCGATGACGTGATAGACATGCTGGAGCAACAGGACGACCTGCTCGAGGAAACCAGGGATAAGGTGATATCCGTCTATAGCGAACGAAAAAAATACTACCGTCGGCAGCTGAAGCAAATGAAAATTTATTACCCGGAATTCTACCCTGAGTACATCGAGCGGCTCTCGACCCGGTCGATGATCCATAGTGGCTGGAACCGGGTCAAGTCAGAGTTTCTCCACGGCGATCTCGGTGCCAAGGGTTTCAACCTGATACAGGACAAGGTGAAAGCGGCCCTCGCAGAGGTCGACGAATCACCGCTCATATTTGCAGATTCAGTCGGTACGATAACTGAACTTCTGGAAGACACCGACCTGTTTTGTAATATGAAAGAAAGGGATTATGAGTTCCTGGAGAACTATGCTGCCATCGTGACCTTTTTAGCCGGCGACACGATTATCGACCGCTTTGAAATAGGTAAGGACTTCTACATTCTGGTCGACGGAACTGCAACTCGGTGGATCAAAGATGCAATGAACCGGGAACACTTCATGGAGGAATTCTGCAAGGGTGATTTTATGGGCGAATCTGCCTTGCTCGAAAGACAAAAACACCATAGCCATCAAAGAAGCGCGACCGTCAGGGCGGAGACGCCCTGCACCTTAATCAGGATCTCACCCGAGCCAATGTCGACGATTCTCTGGAGAAATCCCAGGATCCTGAAAACAATACGTGAGGTCAACGAGCAGAGGTTAAGCGTTCAGCCCAGGAGCACGGACAAGTTACGAATATACAAACCCCAAAAAACGCAGAAGCGGAAGAAAAACTGAGGTATCGACCAACATTCAGCCAAAGGGAATCAGAGGGAATTGAAACATGGCTGGAATCACACGGCGCCGCCTCTTTGATTAGATATCGATCGCCGGAATGCTGAACTAACTTTCGTTTCCGGCGCAGAGGCTGACGATTTGCGGCGAAACAGTTAATTTTGGCCATAGTGCGTCATGCGAACGAAGCGAAACAATCTTTCGAAACCGCGAAGATTCTGCAAGATTGCTTCAATGAAAAATCATCGAGCAGGAAGCCGGTTTACTGAATCCAACCGAAGAATTCGTAAATCTATCAAAAGCCTGCCGGGCGATAGATTGATCAAGCGATACATTTTATCTATGGATCGCACTGTGCTACGCATCACATGCAAAACCATGATCTCAACTATACTCAAATGTCCAATAGGGCTGTATTTGGTTTGTGAAAGTACGCATCACCAAAAAAATGTGCCCGCTTTGAGTCAGATATTTATCGTGAATAACAAGCGCTACCTGCCTTTTCTGGTGTCTTTGCTGTGCACTCCGGTGGCGGCAGTGGAACTGGGGACGCTGGACTACAAATCTTATTTATACCAGCCGCTCGAAGCGAAGCTGGCATTGCACGATGTCGACGATCTCGAACTCGCCGATCTGCGCTTCAGCCTGGCGGATCGCGCAACCTACAAGCGCCATCGCCTGCGCCCGCCCTTCGACCCGGGGGCGGTGAAAATCGAGATCGTGGCCACCGATAGCGGCGACTTCGAGTTGCATCTCAGGTCGCGCGAGCGGATGACGCAGCCCATCGTCGATATTCTGATCGAGGTGCAGGCGCGCCAGGGCCGCATCCTGCGCCACTACACGCTGTTGTTCGACCCGCCCGGGATTCGCCCATTGGCCAGATCTCCAGCCGCGGAAAGCGGCGCGCCGGCGACAACCACGGCGCAGCAGGTGCCGGGCGGCGCCGCAAGCGGGTCCTCGGGCGGCATATCCCGGCTCACGCAAACAGCGGCCACCCCCGCGCAAGCGCCCAGGGCCTCGAAAACCTCGCTTCCCGCCGAGCATACGGTGAGGGTCAGGGGAATGAGCATCTCGCTGATCGCGGAAAACTCGGCGCTGTATCCGGAATATTCCGTATACCAGATCATGCGGGCGTTTTATCTGACCAACAGGGACGCCTTCGTCAACGGCAATATCGACAGGTTGATCTACGACAGCCACCTGGTCGTACCGATGGAAAGCCTTGTCGCCGAGGTGCCGCGACGACAGGCGATTCGATTCGTGTCTTCAGTTTCGCGCGATAATCCCGCTACGGA
>CALJQI010000205.1 GCA_937980285.1 uncultured Gammaproteobacteria bacterium
GATGTCAAAACGGTCGCCGTTACCGCGGGTTACATCGATCCCGAGCCAAGGGTAGAATTTTTCGCCGCGATGGATGCCGCCAATGTCGACCTGAAAGCGTTTAGCGATCGTTTCTATCACAAGATTTGCGGCGGTCACCTGTCGCCGGTGCTGGAAACCCTGGAATACATTCACAACGAAACCGACTGCTGGCTGGAATTGACGACGCTGTTGATACCCGGCGAAAACGATTCCGACACGGAACTCGACGAGATGACCAGGTGGGTGCTGGAAAAGCTCGGCCCCGATGTGCCGATGCACTTTACCGCCTTTCATCCCGACTGGAAAATGCGCGACATCAAGCGCACACAGTCCGCACCGCTAACGCGGGCGCGACGGATCGCGATTGAAAACGGGGTGCGCTACGCCTATACCGGCAACGTTCACGATAGCAAGGGCTCGAGCACCTGGTGTCACAACTGCGGCGAGCTGTTGATCGAACGCGACTGGTACCTGCTCGGTCGCTGGGGGCTGGATGCGAGCGGCTGCTGCGCCAGCTGCGGCGAATCGCTACCCGGGCATTTCCTCGACCGGCCGGGCGATTTCGGCGCGCAACGCATTCCGGTTAACCTGTCCCGTTACCGCGACCAGTAAATCCCGCCGCAATGCCCTGTTAACGATCAGGCCGGCTACCGAATTCCGCGGCCAGGGTGTCGACGATTCCCCTGATGATGTCGATGCAGCGGTCGACGCCGGGCTGGTCGAGTTCACGCCGGCACTGATTCAGGGCGGAAAGCGCAATATTGTAGGCCGCGTGGAAATTACCCCGCTCGACAAAATCCTGGATTCGCCCGGCTTCCAATTCGATGTCCATGACAAAACCTCATATGCTTCACACAGCAGGAACTGTAACGAGTCAAGATACTACAGCCGAATGGCGAAGTATTGTCCGCTTAGTGAAAGTTTCGCTTAAGTTGATTTCAATCAGTGTCCGACAGGCGCAGTTGTTTAAAGTGACGCAATCACACCCGGCCATCAAAACAGGTATGAGCGCGCACCTGGTTCACGATAATCTACCCCACGCGGACGATCCCTCGGTCAGTATTTTGATCGCCTCGATGAACAACGCCGACGCATTCGGCCATCCACTGCGTTACGTCAGGCTGATCGAAACCCATATCTCGTGGATTCTGCTCACCGGCGATTACGCCTACAAGATCAAAAAGCCGGTCGACTTCGGCTTTCTCGATTTCTCGACGCTGGATAAAAGGCGCCACTATTGCGAGGAAGAATTGCGCCTCAACCGCAGGTTCGCCCCGCAGATATATCTCGGGCTGGTCGAAATTCGCGGATGCGAAACCGAACCCAGGATCGACGGCGAAGGCGAAGTTATCGAATACGCGGTCAAGATGCGCGAATTCCCGCAACAGGCCCTGCTCAGCAACCATGCAGGCCGACAGGATCTTACCCCGCAAATCATCGATGCGATTGCCGACGCGGTCAGCGAGATACATGCGCGCGGCGCGCGCTGTGCCGACGACGCCGATTACGGCGACGCCGCGCAGGCAGCGCACTGGAGCGAAGAAAACCTTACCCATATCGCCAGCGCGATAGCGACGCAGTATCTGCCCAACAGTTACTTCAGGCTGCGGCGCTGGTACCGCGAAAACGCGCAATTACTGGCGGCAATCGACGCGCGCAAGCGCGGCGGATTCGTGCGCGAATGCCATGGCGACCTGCATCTTGGCAACATGGCGATGCTTGACGGCGAGGTCACGTTCTTCGACTGCATCGAGTTCAATCCCGAGCTGCGCTGGATCGATACCATCAGCGAAGCCGCGTTCGTGGCAATGGACTTACACGCGCGCGGCTATCCTGCATACTGCTGGCGCTTTCTCAACCGCTACTTCGAGCGCAGCGGCGACTACCAGGCGGTCGACCTGTTGCGCTACTACTTCGTCTACCGCGCGCTGGTGCGCGCAAAGGTTGAGGCCTTGCGGGTCGAACAGCAAAACCATGGCGATGACGGCTATCTCGAACAGATCGCGCCCGCCGTCGATTACATCGATCTGGCCAGTCAGTGGGCGGATAGCCACCGCGCCGGTCTCGTTGTCATGCACGGGCTTTCCGCTTCGGGTAAATCGACGGTAGCCGCGCAACTGGTGGAAGCACTGGGGGCGATACAGATCCGCTCAGACGTCGAGCGCAAGCGACTGTTCGATCTCGACGCCAACGACGATAGCGCATCCGCGCCGGATCAGGGGATATACACGCCACAGGCGACCGACGCTACCTACAGACGCCTGGGCGAACTCACGGCCGCGATCGTCGACGCCGAGTTCACCGTGATTGTCGATGCGACCTTGCTGGAAGAATCCCGACGACTGGCGTTACTCGAGCTGGATTCGGCGCGGCCCTGCAGTCGAATCATCGTCGACTGCCAGGTTCCGCAGGAAGAATTGCGCCGCCGCATCGTCGCGCGCACGAACGATCCGTCGGAAGCGACCCTGGAAGTGCTCGATCGGCAGTTGCGAAGGGCCGAGCCGATCGGCCAGCGGGAACGCGACATCGCCACCGTGGTAACGATCGGCGCTGGCGGCCTGGATGCCGACATGATCGAGCGGATCAGGGAATTGCTGGCTAGTTGACGGTTAGCACGTCGGCGTCGATCAGGTCGAGCAGCTTTTCCGCGGTGTTACCGATCAGTTTTCCCTTGATGCCGGTGCGCGCCAGCGTGCCCATGATGACGATACTCGGGTCAAGCTCGTCGCAGATACCCTTGAGCGCTGCGATCGTATCGCCCCGGCGCAGGAATATGCGCGATTCGTCGACGCCGTAGAGCTCGCCCAGTTGGCGCATATCGAGCTGACGGCCATTCCCCTTGATCGGCAGATTATCGACATCGATGTCGCCCCTGTGGGCGGCGGCGATGTATAA
Organism: uncultured Gammaproteobacteria bacterium; assembly: GCA_937980285.1. Lineage (GTDB taxonomy): Bacteria > Pseudomonadota > Gammaproteobacteria. Next base: position 2,917 of record CALJQI010000205.1, read on the forward strand.
ATCCATGCCGACGATGTCCGCGATCGCCCTGGCGTCCCTGGCGATCACGCCGTTAAGCCGTGCGTGCTTGCTGTCGGTCGATTCGAGGTCGACACAGGCCAGCACCTTGTTGGAATGCCATTCCTGGGTCTGGTGCGCAAACAGGATCGGGCAGGCGCAGTTTCTCATCAGCGTGAAATCTGAAGTGGAGCGATAAAAACGTCCCGATTTGCTGTGGTGAAAACTCGATTTGATCACCAGGTCGCAGCCCGATTTGGCGATCGAATGCTTCGCGGCGTCTACCCACTTCCGGTTCCAGACGACCTCTTTGCTGAAGGACAGGCCGGCAAGCTCGCATGGCTCCAGTTGCTCGTCGAGCCACTGCTTCGCCTCGTCCAGGGTACTGCGCTTGAAGTCATTGCGCGACGAGTAGGCGTCGCCCTTGCTGATATCCTGGTAAACGCATAAAAAGGCGTGAATCTCGCAATCCGCCATCTTGGCGATCAACAGCGCCTTGACCAACGCCACCTGGTGGTTGGCGGTAGGATCGACGATGACAAACAGTCGCGTTTTATCCTGAGTCATAACCTGTCCTCGAATTTTGCGAGAAGAATACGCCTCCCCTGCGTCGTTGCGGTTGCCGTTTTCATCGGCTTACCGACACTGACATCATGCTATCCATGAATACCTGCTTACATTGCAGCATAGTTACCTGCCGCGGATCTTGATCCGAGTCAAATGGACCCGGACTGGCGCTAGCCCGCAGGCTGGATCTGGAAACAGGCGCGAAACCACTTGTGCAGCTCCATCACCAGCATGACCGACAGCGCCAGGCCGAGCAGCATAAGCCATTGTTCGAAGGTCACCGGTCTG
>CALJQI010000206.1 GCA_937980285.1 uncultured Gammaproteobacteria bacterium
CGACGATGCAGATGTAGCTGGCTTCCTCGCCCTGCAGGAACTCCTCGATAACGACGCGGTGGCCGGCTTCGCCGAAGCGGTTGCCGTCGAGCATATCGGTAATCGCGGCCTCCGCCTCGTCAGCGGATTGCGCGATGATGACGCCCTTGCCGGCGGCGAGCCCGTCGGCCTTGATGACGATCGGCGTGCCCATGCGTTCGACATAGGCGCGCGCGGCGCCGATTTTGGTGAAACTCTGGTAGTCGGCGCTCGGAATCCGGTGGCGCGCGAGAAAGTCCTTGGTGAAGGTCTTGGAGCCCTCCAGCTGCGCGGCTTTGGCGCTGGGGCCGAAAATAGTCAGCCCGGCGGCTTCGAAACGGTCGACGATGCCGGCTACCAGCGGCGCCTCGGGGCCGACGATGGTGAGATCGACGTCGTTGCTGGCGGCGAATTCGAGTAACGCCTCGATATCCTCGGCGCCGATGGCGACGTTATCGATGCCGTCTTCGAGTTCGGTGCCGGCGTTGCCGGGGGCGACATAAACCTTGTCCACCCGCGCGGACTGCAGCGCTTTCCAGGCCAGCGCATGTTCGCGTCCGCCGCCGCCAACGATCAATACCTTCATCGGATCGGACCGCCTAGTGCCGGAAGTGGCGCATGCCGGTGAAAACCATCGCCATGCCGTGCTCGTTGGCGGCGGCGATGACTTCGTCGTCGCGCATCGAGCCGCCCGGCTGGATCACTGCCTTGATTCCGACCTCGTTGGCGGCGTCGATGCCGTCGCGAAACGGGAAGAAGGCGTCCGACGCCATCACCGAGCCGGCCACCTGCAGGCTTGCATGCTCGGCCTTGATGGCGGCGATACGCGCGCTGTTGATGCGCGACATCTGGCCGGCGCCGACGCCGATGGTCATGTTGTCGCGGGCGTAGATAATGGCGTTCGATTTGACGAACTTGGCAACCTGCCAGGCGAACACCAAATCCTGCATTTGCTGCTCGTCGGGCTCGATTTCGCTGACCACCTCGAGGCCCTGGTAAAGCGCCTGGTCGGCGTCCTGTACCAACAGGCCGCCGTTGACGTGCTTGTAGTCGAGGCGGGTTTCGAACTGCTGCCACTGGCCGCAGCTCAACAGGCGTACGTTTTCCTTGGCGGCGACGGCGGCCGAGGCGTCCGCGTCAACTTCGGGCGCGATGATGACTTCGACGAACTGTTTTTCGACGATTGCCTTCGCGGTATCGGCGTCGAGCGGGCGGTTGAAGGCGATGATGCCGCCGAAGGCCGATTCCGGGTCGGTGCTGAATGCGCGCTGGTAGGCGTCATGGATGTTGTCGGCAATCGCGACGCCGCATGGATTGGCGTGCTTGACGATGACGCAGCAGGGCGCCTCGAACTGCTTGACGCACTCGAGCGCGGCGTCGGTATCGGCGATGTTGTTGAACGACAGCGCCTTGCCCTGCAGTTGCCTGGCGCTGGCGACGCTGGCCTCGGTATTACCGTCGGCGGTATAAAAAGCGGCTGCCTGGTGGGGGTTTTCGCCGTAACGCATCGACTGGGTATGGCGATATTGCAGGTTCAGCGTGCGCGGAAACGCCTGCTCCTCTTCAGCATGCACCATGCGCCCGAAATAGTTGGCGATCGCACCGTCGTACTGGGCGGTGTGCTCGTAAGCCTTGATCGCCAGCGAAAACCGCGTCGCGTCGCTGACGCCGCCGTCACCGTCCATTTCCTGCAGCAGCAGCCCGTAGTCGGCCGGGTCGACCACGATGGCGACGCTGGCGTGATTCTTGGCCGCGGCGCGCACCATAGCGGGGCCGCCGATGTCGATGTTTTCGATCGCGTCCTCGAGGCTGCAATCCGGGTTGGCCACGGTTTGCTGAAACGGGTAAAGATTGATGATGACGAGGTCTATTGGTGCGATATCGTGCTGCCGCATGACCTCATCGTCGATGCCGCGGCGCCCGAGTATGCCGCCGTGTACTTTCGGGTGCAGGGTCTTGACGCGTCCCGCCATCATTTCGGGGAAGCCGGTGTGTTCCGAGATTTCGGTCACCGCGATACCCTGATCGGCGATCAGCTTCGCGGTGCCGCCGGTAGACAGTAATTCGACACCTTTGTCGTTGAGCTTTTGAGCCAGTTCGGCGATGCCGGATTTGTCCGAGACGCTGATCAGCGCGCGGCGAATTGCCTGGGGCATGTGATATCCATTTGGGTAATGATTAAAGCGAAATTATAAACCGATCGACCTGTGGCCAGTATTAATGTTCGATATGGTATTGCTTAAGTTTCTTGCGCAGGGTGCCGCGGTTGATGCCGAGGCATGACGCGGTTTTGGACTGGTTGTTATCGCAGTGTCGCAGTACGGTTTTCAGCATGGGTTGTTCGATTTCGGAAATGACCGTATCGAACAGATTGCAGGGTAGCTCACCGTCGAGATCGTCGAGGTACTTGCGTATCGCCTGCTCCACCGACTGCTGCAATAGACTTGTATTTTTCTTTTTTGCCACACTCAAACCAGTTGCGTCACGGGGACTCATCATGAGGCCCTGTCATAGCTTTTCAGGTAGCGGTTTTCGAAGTAAGCGTCGATCGTCTGCAGCTGTTGGGTCGCCGTTTGAGCCTGCATTAGCGCGGGCCTGACATTGCCATAGTCGGCGTCCTGGCCAAGTTGCCAGTTGATATGCTTACGTGCGATTCGCACCCCCTGATGCTCCCCGTAAAACGCATGCAAGTTTTTCAGATGACCTGAAAGCCAGCTTTGTTTTAGTTCGTCCGATGGTTCCACGGGCTCCTTTCCGCTGGTCAGATACTGTTCAATCTGGCCGAAAATCCAGGGACGCTGCTGCGCAATACGGCCGACCATAATAGCATCCGCAGCCGTGAAGTCCATGACCATTTTGGCTTTTTTCGCGGAATCGATGTCGCCATTGGCGATTATCGGTATGCCGACATTCTGCTTCACGCGGCGAATGGTTTCGTACTCGGCCTCGCCCAGGTATTTGTCTTCACGGGTGCGCCCGTGGATGGTCAGCGCCGCGATTCCGCTGTCTTCGGCGATGCGCGCGATCTCGAGCGCGTTGCGATTGCCGCGCGACCAGCCGGTGCGAATCTTCAGCGTAACCGGCACCGAAACCGCGCCCACCACGGCGCGCAGAATCGATTCCACCAGCGCGCTATCCTTAAGTAGCGCCGATCCGGCGTCGACCTTGCATACCTTTTTCGCCGGGCATCCCATGTTGATATCGATAATTTGCGCGCCCTGGGAAACGTTGTAGGCCGCGGCTGAAGCCATCATCTCGGGGATGCCGCCGGCGATTTGCACGATAATCGGCCCCGGTTCACCGCTATGATCCATGCGCAGGCGGGTTTTACGGCTGTGGCGCAGGTCAGGGCGGCTGGTAATCATTTCCGACACCGTCATGCCGGCGCCAAGCCTGCGGCATAGCTGGCGGAACGGGCGGTCGGTGACACCGGCCATGGGGGCCAGTACCACGCGATTCGCAAACTGATAAGGTCCTATGGTAAAAGACATCGGCTTCAATCTTCGCTTTCGGGCTCTATTTTATCGATCGTCTGGCATTCGAGGAAGATGCGATTGTCACAGGTCGCGCAAATATTCTTGTCGAGCCGGCCGAAGATCGACGAAATCGCGTCGAGCTTGCCGTCAAAAATGTTGGCCTCGCCGATCTCGTCGGCGTAACCGCCGCGGTCGAAGACCCGGTTTGCCGAGTCCCGTAGCCGGTACATGTAAAAATCACCGCCCATGTTACGCCTGTCCCTGGCCTCGGTAACCAGTAATTCGGCGCCGGCGACGTCGACCTGGCTGATGCCCTTGGTCAGCAGAAAAAGGTGCTTTTGCTCGGGATAATGTTCCCGGTAGCGGCGCAAAAGCTCACCGACATGGGCGACCGAGCCAAAGTAGAGCGAGTCGTCGAGGCGCAGTATCTTCAGCTGCGGGCATTCGGGCAGGAACTGGCCGTAGATGAACTTACGGGTTTTCGATTCCGGATCGGGTACCCGCGGCGAAAGCCTCGGTCGCGAGGTTTTACGCAGGAAAATCATCAACGACAGGATGACGCCGGCGAGAATCGCGAATTCGATCGAGAAAAACACGGTGCCGAAGAAGACGATCGCGAGAATTATCGCTTCGTTGGTATCCGCGCTCAGTATTTTCCGAATCTGGCTGAAATTGATCAGGCGCCAGGCTACCAGGAACAGCAGACCGGCTACCGCCGCCTTCGGCAGGTAGGAAGTCAGCGGCGCCACCACTAACACCAGCGCTACCAGCAGGACACCCGCCAGCGCCGCGGCCAGCGGCGTGCGCGCGCCGGCGTCGTAATTGGCGCCGCTGCGGTTGAACGAGCCGGTAGCGACATAGGAGGAAAAGAAGCTGCCGAAGATATTCGACAGGCCCTGGCCGATGAATTCCTGGTTGCCGTCGATCGCCTGTCCGGATTTGAGCGAGATCGAACGCGAGATCGATACCGCCTCGGTGAGCGCGAACAGGGTCATCGCCAGCGCCAGCGGCGACAGCTGGCGCAAGGTTTCGAGCGAAAAGTCCGGCATCGACAGCGGCGGCAGATTTTGAGGCAGGGCGCCCACCATCTTGATGCCCGAGGTCTGCTCGCCGAAGGCGAAGTTGAACAGCGCCGCCGCGGCGCTACCGGCAATCAGCGCGACGATCATGCTCATGCCGCCGAATCGGCGGTGCGTGAGGATGCCGGTCAGCAGGGTTATGATCGCGACGGCGCTGACCAGCGGGTGCAGATACTCGCGGAATAACCATAGGAATTGCACCGATTCGACCAGGTGACTACCCGCCGGAATGGCAATACCGAAAAAACTGCTCGCCTGCTTGGCTGCGATCAGGCATGCCGCGCCGGCGGTAAATCCGACCACCACCGAATGCGAGATGAAATTAACCAGCGCGCCGAGCCGCACCATGCCCATGACCAGCTGCAGCACGCCGACCATGAAAGCCAGCGTAATCGCGAGCGATATGTAATGCGCGCTACCCGGGTTGGCGATTCCGCTCAGCGATGCGAACATGATCACCGAGGCCGCGGTGGTCGGCCCCGAAACCAGGTGCCAGGAAGAACCGAACAGGGCCGCGATAACCGCCGGCACCATGCTGGTGTAGAGCCCGTACTCCGGCGGCATGCCGGCGATTGCCGCGAAAGCTACGCCCTGCGGCAGCACGATCGCCGCACCGGTGAGCCCGGCGATGACATCGGCTTTCGCCGTGTCGCGCGACATGTTTCTGCCCCAGCGCAGAAACGGCATAAAGCGGCTTAATTGATACTGGAGGCTCATAGACTGGTGTGGATTGAATCCCTGATTGAAGCTGTGGGCCGCAACCCGTCAGCGAAGCAATATACTCCGTCGAGGATGTCGCGAATAGCATTAAAATTCGATGCCAGTATTAGGCTTGCTTATGTTGCGGACCCGGGCCCTAGAAGAACTCGAATTCGTAGGTCAGGGCATCGGTGCCGGGATCGACGACTTCGAGGCGGAACTGGACAATCGCCTGGGGTTCGATAACGCCCTTGTTGTCGTCGTCGAGCCGGTATTCCGCCGGGGTGAACATCCGGTTGGCGATCAGTTTGCCCTGCACGTCGAACAGGCTGATCAGCATATCGGGCAGTTTCTGCGCAAACGGCGCCTTGTTGGTGAACGATCCGGTCACCATCAGGGCGTTACTGGCGACGGGATGCGTGAACACGTTTCGCTCAAGTAATCTCAACTGCTCGGTGCTGGCGAACGCGGTCTCGGCGCAGGGCAGCAGTTCGCACAGGTTGATGACCTGTTGCTGGTAGCGCGGATTTTCGATTAACTGGTAACGCTGGTAGTAAATCGCCTGCGCGACGCCGGCCGCTGCCAGCAGGATAATGCCGATAAACCAGCCCAGCGGCCCTAGCGAAAAAAACGAGCGGCGCTCCGAGCCGTACATCGCTTCGTGCAAGCTGAGTTCGCGCGACTGGTCGGATTCGCCATCGGTTTCGAAGTCCGATAACGGCAGGGTCTTATCCAGCTCAGGCTCGTCTTCGAGTTGTTCGTAATAATCCGCCGGCAGTTCGCCTTCATAGCTCTTCAAGCCCTGCAGCGCGTCGAATACACAGCCGCACTCGCCGCAGCGGACCTTGCCGTAAGCCTGCTTCAACTGTCTTTCGGTCAGTCGAAAGCGGGCGCTGCACTGATTGCAGGTGGTTTCCATGACTTCGCCGAGATGAGTGCTTTTATACATTTGTCGCGTTTAGATTCGTTGACCGCTGATACAGACCCAGTCTTCGCGGCTTTTTGGCGGATCGAGCCTGAAGTGGGGCCGGTAGGCCAATTGTATATCCTCGAGCTGGGATTTGAGTATGCCCGAAAGCAAAATTTTTCCCCCTGGCCGGAGCAGGCCGGCAAAACGGTCGGCGAGTTCCATCAGCGGGCCGGCGAGGATATTGGCCATCAGCAAATCGGCCGCCTCGCGTTCCATGTCTTCGGGTAGGGCAAGCGAGACTCGCTCGCTGTCGATGCCGTTCATGCGCAGGTTGGCTTCGCTGGCGCAAAGCGCCTGTTCGTCGATATCGACCGCGTTGACCCGCTCCGCGCCCAGCTTGAAAGCCGCGATTGAGAGGATGCCGGAGCCGCAGCCATAGTCGATCACACGCATGCCCTTGGCGCCATTGGCCGCCAGCCAGCCCAGGCAGAGGGCGGTAGTGGGGTGGCTGCCGGTGCCGAAAGCGAGCCCGGGGTCGAGCTTGATGATAGTCGCGTCAGGATCGGGAGGCTCCGACCAGCTTGGCACGATCCACAGGTCGGGAGCGCACTGGATGGGTTGAAAATGCTGCCTGTAAGCCTGTTCCCAATCCTGTTCCTGCAGGCTGTGCTGGCGCAAACTGCTGACCAGGTGAGCCGGCATAGCCGAGCTGATTCGCTGGTACAGGACTTCGGCGGAGGTTGCGGCGTCGAAGGTCGCGGTAACAATCGATTGCCGCCACACCGGCGTGGTGCCGGGCAGCGGTTCGTAGATCGGTTCGTCGCCGGCGTCGGCGAGCGACAGGCTGAGGGCACCGAGGTCCTGCATCAGTTGCTCGATTTGCTCGAGTTCGGAGGCCTGGCAATTCAGGCTGAATTGCCACCAGCTCATCGGCCAGGACTGGCAGGCAGGTTTTTAATGACTAAATCGCCGGCGGCGATTATGGATAGGTCCGGGCGCAGCCGCGCAGGGGCGGGGCGCGGAACTGCGCCGAATAACTCGCCGTGCTGCAAATCATATGAACGGTAAAGCATGACTGATAAACGCTATTCCTCTCTGCAGCGGTGCTATTACCCTGTTTATAGCGCCGCCCTGGTACAAGCTGCCTTCTAATCGATGCCGAGTTTTTTCTCGAGGTAGTGTATGTCGGTGCCGCCGGCGGCGAAATTGCCGTCGCTGAGGATGTCCTTTTGCAGATCGATATTGGTCTTGATGCCTTCGATGACGATTTCGGACAATGCGCCATTCATGCGGGCGATTGCCGATTCGCGCGAACTGCCATAGGTAATCAGCTTGCCGATCATCGAATCGTAGTATGGCGGAACCGTGTAGCCATTGTAGATATGCGAATCCATGCGCACGCCAGGCCCGCCGGGCGCATGGTAAAGCGTGATCTTGCCCGGCGACGGCAGGAAGGTCCTGGAATCCTCGGCATTGATGCGGCATTCGATCGCGTGCCCCTGGATTTGTATGTCTTCCTGCTTGTAGCGCAGCGGGTTGCCCGATGCGACCGAAATCTGCTCCTTGATGATATCGACCCAGGTGATCATTTCGGTCACCGGGTGTTCAACCTGGACCCGCGTATTCATCTCGATGAAGTAGAACTCGCCGTTTTCGTAAAGAAACTCGAAGGTACCGGCGCCTTCGTACCCCATTTTGACGCAGGCCGCGGCGCAACGCGATCCGATTTCGGCTCGCTGTTCGGCGCTGATGCCGGGGGCCGGAGCTTCTTCCACTCCCTTCTGGTGGCGGCGCTGCATCGAGCAGTCGCGTTCGCCCAGGTGTATGGCGTTGCCGTGCGAATCGGCCATGACCTGAATTTCGATATGGCGCGGGGCGCCGAGAAATTTTTCCATGTAGACGGTGTCGTTGTTGAACGCCGCCGCCGCTTCGGACTTGGTTAACTGGATCGAGTTCAGCAGGCTGCCTTCGGCGTGCACCACGCGCATGCCGCGGCCGCCGCCGCCACCGGCGGCCTTGATGATGACCGGGTAGCCGATTTTGCGACCGAGTTCGATATTCCGGTCCTTGTCGTCGTCCAGCGGACCGTCCGAACCGGGCACCGTCGGCACGCCGGCGGCTTTCATCGCCTTGATGGCCGCCACCTTGTCACCCATGGTGCGAATCGCCGCCGCGCTGGGGCCGATGAACTTGAAGCCGCTCGATTCCACCTGTTCGGCAAACTCGGCGTTTTCCGACAGAAAACCGTAGCCGGGATGGATACCGTCGGCGTTGGTCAGTTCGGCGGCACAGATGATTGCGGGGATGTTGAGATAACTCTCCAGAGAGGATGCCGGCCCGACACAAACGGATTCGTCGGCTAGCCTCACGTGCTTGAGGTCACGGTCCGCGGTGGAGTGGGCCGCGACCGTCTTGATGTCCATTTCACGGCAGGCGCGCAGAATCCTCAATGCGATTTCGCCGCGGTTGGCGATCAGAATTTTTTCGAGCATGCTGGTCTCCCGGACCTACTCGATAATAAACAGCACCTGGTCGAATTCGACCGGGCTGCCGTTTTCGACCAGGATGGAGCGCACCGTGCCGGCCTTGTCGGCTTCGATCTGGTTCATCATTTTCATCGCTTCGATAATGCACAGGGTATCGCCGACACTGACCTGCTGACCCTGGGTCACGAAAGGTCCCGAGGTTGGCGAAGCCGCGGCATAGAAAGTACCGACCATCGGCGATTTGACCTGGTGCCCTGTTTCGACCGGGGGTGTTTCCGCCGCGGGTGCCGCCGCCAGCGCCGCGGGCGCGGCGAGCTGGGTCGGGGCGGGCGCGATGGTTTGCGCGATTGCCGATGTCTGGCGGCTGATTCTTACCGATTCTTCGCCTTCCTTGATTTCGAGTTCGGCGATGCCCGATTCCTCGAGCAGTTCGATGAGTTTTTTGACCTTGCGGATATCCATATTATTCGGTTCTCTGTTTTACGGATTGTTTGCAATGAATGACAGCCGCTTCCAGCGCCAGCAGGTAACTGGTCTTGCCAAAACCGCTGACGACGCCGAGCGCAATGTCGGAAAGATAAGAGTGCATTCTGAATTCTTCGCGCGCATAGACATTGGACAAATGGGTCTCGATGAATGGAATGCGGGTGGCCAGAAATGCATCCCGGATGGCTACGCTGGTATGGGTGTAAGCCGCCGGATTGATAATGATGAAGTCGACCTGGTTGTTAGCCGCCTGTTGTATGCAGCTGACGATTTCACCCTCGTTGTTGGACTGAAAGGTCTGCAGATTGACGCCGTTTTGCTGCGCCATCTGGCTCAGGTTCTGGTTGATGGCGTCCAGCGTATCGGCGCCGTAAACCTCGGGCTCGCGGCTGCCCAACAGGTTCAGGTTGGGGCCGTGGATGACCAGAACGTTAGCCATTATCGATTACTATCTACCGTGCCGTGAATATGCGCGGATTTTCACATATCGGCAAAATAGAGTCCAGTTTTAGTCAGATATCGGCCAGATTGGCGAAGTTGGCAACAAAATTTTTATAAATGTCGCTTTGTCAACGACTTACAGGGCCTTTTCCAGCTGCGCGCGCAGCGTTTGCAGCGATACTTCGCCATTGTGCTGGTAAATAATTTGCAGATTGCGGTCGAGAAGCGCGGTATAGGGCAGGCTGCCGCTGGGATTTCCCAGCGCCGCGCTGTACATCGCGGTGCGGTTGGCGGACAGGAACAGCGGGTAGTTGATGCCGTACTCGGTCGCGAATTCCCGCACCTGCGGCTTGCCGTCGAATGCGATACCGAGTACGCGCACGTCGCGCTCGGCATACTCGTTCTGAATCTGGATCAGGCTCGGGATTTCACGCCGGCAGGGGGCGCACCACGGCGCCCAGAAGTTGACCAGCAGGAAGTCACCTTTCCAGTCGTCGAAAACCGTCTGCCGATCCTCGAGGTCGGTCAGCGGTACGGCATGCAATTCTAGCGGCGCCTGGCTCGAGGCCGCAGGGGACTTCGCGATCCCGGGCTGCAGGTATTCGTACAGAAGAAAGCCGCCCAGCGCCGAAACCAGCGCCACGGCGGCCAGTATCAGGCCGTTGCGATTCACTGGAAAGTGGCGTTGACGTGGGCCGCGAACTGGTCTCCCGACATTTCACCGACGACCCGGCGATTGCGGATTTCACGGCCCTCGGCATCGAAGAACAGAATCGCCGGCGGTCCGTAAATTCCCAGCGAGGTCATCAGCTCGGTATCGATGCTGTCGTTGTCGGTGACGTCGGCCTGCAGCGCGGTCACTTTTTCGAGCGCGGCCAGCACTTGCGGATGGGTGAAAGCGTATTTTTCCATTTCCTTGCAGGAGATACACCAGTCGGCGTAAAAGTCGAGCATGGTTTCGCGGTTTTGCCGTACCGAATCGTTCAGCGCCAGTTGTAATCCGTCGCGGCCCTTGACCTGGCGAAAGGTCAGGTGCTGCTGGCTTTGTCCGGCGCCGCCCGACGAGGCGCTGAGTCCGCGTAACGGCTGGATCAAATCGTTGCTACCCGCGGCCGCGCCGATCAGGTAGGCGACACCGTAAACCAGGATCAGCAGGCCCAGCGACTTGGATAAGCGCCGCCAGCCCGAAGCCGCCTCGCCGAGCGAATCGAGCGCGCCCATGTAAATCGCCGAGGCGATCAGCAGCGCCGCGATCAGCGCCATGGTAATGCCGACCGGCAGTATCCGTTCCAGCAGCCAGATCGCGACCCCGAGCAGGACCACGCCGAACACGGCCTTGACGCTGTCCATCCAGCCGCCGGCGCGCGGCAGCAGCTTACCCGCCGAGGTGCCTATCAGCAGCAGCGGCACGCCCATGCCGAGGCCCAGCGCGAACAGCGCCAGGCCGCCGAGCAGCCAGTCCTGGGTTTGCGAAATGAAGATCAGCGCACCGACCAGCGGCGCGGTGATGCAGGGCCCGACGATGATTGCCGAAAAAAAGCCCATCAGGCCGACGCCGATCAGCGTGCCGCCCTGCTGGCTGTTGCTGATGGCGGTCAGGCGAGACTGGATCGCGTTCGGCATCTGCAATTCGTAAAAGCCGAACATCGATAGCGACAGCAGCACGAATACGGCGGCAAAACCGCTCAGGATGACCGGGTCCTGGAACCAGATCTGGATATTGAACTCGGCGCCGTAGTAACCGACGATCGCGCCGGCCGTGGCGTAGGTAACCGCCATCGCCAGAACGTAAATCAGCGACAGCAGGAAGGCCTTGCGAGTGGTAATGGTTTCCCCCTGGCCGGCAATAATGCTGGACAGGATCGGTATCATCGGGAATACACAGGGGGTGAAGGTGAGCCCGATGCCGGCGAGGAAAAACAGGCCCACAACCAGCAGCAGGCTCTCGTCCTTCAACAGGTTCGCGAACTGCTCCTGTTCCGACACCGCGGTCGATGCATCGCCAGGCTGAGCGCTGACCGCGGCCATGGCAGCGCCGCCGGCGTC
>CALJQI010000207.1 GCA_937980285.1 uncultured Gammaproteobacteria bacterium
AGACGCGAAAGCGTTCGGCCAGCGCCTGTGAAATCGGCCTGCCGCAGACCAGGATCGGGGTTGCGCCGATTTTTTCCAGGGTTTCGTAAAACGCAATCGCGCCCACCGGGCCGTCGGTTTCGAAGGTATCGACCACCGGGACACCGGTGCCGATAAGAACGATACCGCGGCAATCGCGCAAGATTTTCGCCGCGCGCAGGCAGTAACCGGGTTCGAGATGCGATTGTACCTTTTTCATGCCACGCAGGTTGCGCGCCACCAGAATGTCTTCGATGGTGCGACTTAAAGCCAGTTCTTGGTCGGCCGTCATAGACTTGGTCTCAGCAGGGTTCGGGTTCTGTGCGGGCGAATTGCGCCTGTTGCAGGCAGTGGATGTTATGCGCCTGTTCGATACTGATTTGTTCGAATTTTACCACAGCACCGGGCGACAGCTGCGCCAGCCTGGCCGTATCCTCGGCTATGACGGAGCCTATCTTGGGATAGCCGCCGATGGTCTGGCGGTCGTTCATTAATACGATGGGCTGTCCGTCGGCGGGAATCTGGATGGCGCCGTGGCAGATACCCTCGGACAGCATGCCGACCATGTCGGAGTGCACGGTTTCGCCCTCGAGGCGGAATCCCATGCGGTCGCAGCGATCGGTCAGGCGATACTCGGTGTTGAAGAAACGCCATTGCTGGCCCGGGGCGAAGGCTGCCTGCTGGTAACCGGTCACCACCCGCAGCAGCGCAAAATCGCCATACTCGGGCCGATCGGCCTCGTTCAGGCGCAGCTGTCGATCGACCCTGCCGGGGCCGCAGGGCAGGCGGTCGCCGGCCTGCAGTTTATCGCCGTGAAGCCCGCCGATTTTTTCGCGTACCACGGTCGAGCTGCTACCGAAACTGGGATCGATGTCGAAGCCGCCGCCGACGGCGAGGTAGCAGCGGGTGCCCTTGCTGGCAAATCCGATTTCCAGCCGGTCGCCGGTGGCTATGTCGATCGTTTGCCACTGCAAAATGGCGTCGCCATTCAGTTTGCATGGCGCCTCGGCGCCGGTGATGACGCAACTGGTGTCGATTTCGGCTTCGAGCGTCAAGCCACCGAAGCCGATTTCGATGCAGGTGGCGTTGGCATCGTTGCCGAGCAATCGGTTGGCCCAGTCGAAGGCGATGAAATCGAGCGGTCCGCCGGTGGTCAGCCCCAGGTTGTGGGCGCCGTAACGGCCGCGGTCCTGCAGCAGGCTCAATAGTCCGGGTTGTTGTATAACGAAACCGCTCATAGTTCGCCACCGAGGCCGAGAAAGTCGGCGCGGTCGATTGCCTCGAAACGAACACGGTCGCCTGCCTTGACCGGCATGCTCGGATCGCGTTCGGGATCGAACATGCGCGTGGGGCAGAGCCCGATCAGGTTCCAGCCACCGGGCGATACCGCCGGGTAGACCGCGGTCTGTCGGTCGGCGATGGCGACCGCGCCACGCGGAACCTTTTGTCGCGGCGTCGCCAGGCGCGGCGCGGCAATACGTTCGTCTACTTCGCCGAGGTAGGCGAATCCGGGCGCGAAACCGATAGCGTAGACGCGGTATTCCCGCTGTTGGTGAATTTCGATGACTTCTTCGACGCTGAGCTTGCCGTTATCGGCAATGATTTCGAGGTCCGGTCCGGACTCGGTGCTGTAGTACACCGGCAGCGTAACCAGTTCGCCGGCCTCGGCGTCGAGGCTGGCGAGATTTTCGAGCGCGCCGCGCAATTTTCGTTTGACGTCAAAATAATCGGCGCGATCGAGATCGAAAATGACCAGTAGCGAGGCGTAGGAAGGCACCAGGTCGACGATGCAATCCTGCATGCTGGCGAGTATGTTATTGACCGCTGCCTGGATTTGCGCGGAGACCTCGGCGCTGCTCTGTTCGGCAAAATAAACGATGAGCGCGTTTTGCCCGGCGACTTCGATTCTCATGGCGCGATCAGGAATGAATGATCTTGCGAATTTCTTTGATTGCCGCGACGCCCTCGTCATTGTCGCCGTGTACGCATAGCGTGTCGGGTTTTAATTCGAGTGTATGGCCGCTGACCGAGGTGACCGTGCCCTCGCGGCATATCTGCTCGACCTGCGCCAGCATCTTGTCGCGCGTATGCACGGCGCCCGGTTTCGCTCTTGACAGAAGTTTGCCGTCGTCGTCGTAACAGCGGTCGGCGAAGGCTTCGAACCAGAGTTCGATGCCGCGATTGGCGGCCTCGGCGCGATGCTGATCCGCCTCTGGCGTCGCCTGCAGCATCAGCCGCACCGGTTTGTGAAAATCCGCGATCGCCTTCAGGATCGGCGCCCGAACCGCCTCGCGCGCCATCATGTCGTTGTAGAGCGCGCCATGCGGTTTGACATAGGCCAGTTCCAGCCCCTGGATTTTGGCCATGCCTTCGAGGGCCGCGATCTGGTAGTGCATGAAAGCCGATATTTCCTCGGCGGAGCAGTGCATCGGCCGGCGTCCGAAGCCAACCAGGTCGGGGTAGGCGGGATGCGCGCCGACCATGACATTGTTCTGTTTCGCCATCGACAGCGTGCGCTCCATTACCAGCGGGTCGCCGCCGTGGAAACCGCAGGCGATGTTGGCCTGATCGATATGCGGCATGACTTCGTCGTCGCGTCCCATCTTCCAGGAACCGTAACTTTCGCCGAGATCGCAATTGAGCATTAACATGATTGTCTCCGATTACATGACCGCGAGGTGACTGTTGGGTTGGTCTGTTACCAGCATGCAGCCGGGTGCATGGGTGATGCAAAACGGCGGTTTCGCCTGTTCGACCGCTACCTGCGGAGTGACGCCGCAGGCCCAGAACACGGGAACCTCGTCGTCGTGAATGGTGACCGCGTCGCCAAATTCGGGATGCTTGATATCGCGTATGCCGATCCTGGCGGGATCGCCGAAATGCACCGGCGCGCCGTGCACCGCGGGGAAGCGCGTACAGATCTGGATCGCGCGAATCGCGTCCGAGGGAATCATCGGGCGCATGCTGACGACCATCTTGCTGACGAAGCGGCCGGCGCTGTTGCAATCGATGTCGGTGCGGTACATCGGCACGTTGACGCCTTCGCTGACGTTGCGGATCTCGAGGCCGTCGGCGATTAGCGCTTCCTCGAAAGAAAACGAACAACCCAACACGAAGGACACCAGGTCGTCGCGCCAGATATCGCTGATGTCGTGCACTTCGTCGGTCAGCTGGCCGTCTTCGAACACGCGGTAGCTCGGAATATCGGTGCGGATATCGAGGTCTTCGCCGAGATTCGGGATGCGGTAATCGCCGGGCGTCGAGGCCATGCCGATGAGCGGGCAGGGTTTCGGGTTCGACTGGCAAAACTGCAGGAATTCGCTGGCGTAGTCGGCCGGCAGGATGCACAGGTTGCCCTGAACGAAACCGCGCGAATAGCCTGAGGTGTTGCCGGTGAATTCGCCGCCGCGGATCTTGTGACGCAGCTCGAGGGGTGATATGTCCTGTTTCATAGGTTCAATAGATTGATGTCAAACCGGGGTTTTACAACTCTTTGGCGCGCTCGCGCAATACATTTTTTTGAATCTTGCCGGTCGCGGTCTTCGGAAGTTCGCCGAAAACGATTTTCTTCGGGCGCTTGAAGCGCGCCATGTTGTTCGCGCAAAAGTCGATTAGCGTTTGCTCGTCGACTTCCGCCTGCGCCTTGAGCTCGACAAAGGCGCAGGGCACTTCGCCCCATTTTTCATCGGCCAGCGCCACCACCGCGGCCTCGCCGACCGCGGGGTGCCTGTACAGAACGCCCTCGACTTCGACCGAGGAAATGTTTTCGCCGCCCGAGATAATCACGTCCTTGGCGCGGTCGCGCACCTGGATATAACCGTCGGGGAAAACCACCGCGATATCGCCACTGTAAAACCAGCCGTTTTTGAAAGCCTGCTCGGTGGCGCTGGCGTCCTTCAGGTAGCCTTTCATCACGGTATTGCCGCGAATCACAATTTCACCCATGGTTTCGGCATCCCAGGGTACCGATTGGCCGCTTTCCGGATCGATGACATCGACCGCTTCGGTCATCGCGAAACGCACTCCCTGGCGCGCTTTCAGCTCCGCCTGCTGTTCGATCGACTGCTGGTACCAGTCGTCCTGCGGCGCCGAATGCAGAATATGGCCGTAGGTTTCGGTAAGCCCGTAAACGTGCATGACCTCGAAATTGAACTGCGCCATGCTTTCCAGCACGGCGGCCGGCGGCGGTGCGCCGGCGGTCATCGCGTAAATCGTGTTATCGAATTTCTTTTGCTCCTCGGCGGGCGCATTGGCCAGCATATTGAGCACGATGGGTGCGCCGCCGAAGTGCGTGATGTCGTGCTCCTCGGCGAGATCGAAAAACAGTTTCGGCATAAAGGCGCGCAGGCAGACCACGGTGCC
>CALJQI010000208.1 GCA_937980285.1 uncultured Gammaproteobacteria bacterium
TGCCCTACCCGCTACATGGACGAGGCCTCGTCAATCGGCGGGCTGCGAGTGATAAAATACGGCCTCGGCGTTTTGCAGGAATCGGTGCTATATCGATTGAATAAGATGGGAATCGTAAAACGCCGCCTCTATCAAAAGTAGCCTGGAGCAGCCGACAGGCCGCGAAGCGCTGACGGAGTCGAGCAATTGAACATGGGCCGGTGGTACCTGGAACGACCGCTAGCCGCATGATGGTCAGGCAAGCGGCCCGGCCGCAATTATGATTTACCCTGTTTCGCCTTGACCTGGTTCGAATCCGGCGCTCCGGTCTCGTCGTCGTGACCGCGGTACCGGGCATAGAGGTTTAGCGTCGCGCCGCTGCCCGTCAGACCTGTTATCAACGATTCCAGCACGGCAAGCGTCACCAGGGGCAATGCCAGTAAACTCCAGCCGATCAGCACCGGCCAGTCGCGCCGCCCGCGGCCGCGGGCCAGCAACTGGTATAGCCGGTTTTGTCTGCGCGCAAACACCGTGTTCAGGCCGCTTTGCAAAAAGCCGTACATATTCTGGCTGGCGGTGAAGGTATTGCGCGAAACGATTTCCAGACCCATCGATCCCAGCGTTTCCTTGAGCCAGTCGTGTTCGAAGTGCGAGACGTGACGCGGGATATCGAGATGAAACCAGTGCTGTTTGAAAAAACGGCTTTGCCAACTGCCGAAATTAGGTACCGAGATCACCAGCAGCCCACCCGGCTCGAGGTGCCTGGGCAATTCATCCAGCAAGGCTCCGAGCCGCGTAATATGCTCCAGCACATGCCAGAGAATAATGATGTCAAAGCGACGGCCGCGCAGGGCCTTGTCGTGCAGCGAACCGCTGTGCACCTCGACCCCCTGTAATTGCGAAGCCGGAAACTCGTCACGCTCGATACCGAGACAATCCGCCCCGAGCCTGTCGAATTCCTGTAGTAACAGCGCCCTGCCGCAACCGATGTCCAGCACTGATACGGCTTCGCCTGCGGGCTTTGATGCAGCCGGGCGCGCGCGGTACAGTTCGAGGATTTTTTTCGCCTGTCGACGATGCCCGATTCTGACCAGGATTTCGATAACCGATAAAAACTTGGCATTTGCGGAGCCGTAGTAGGCACGCGAATAACTTGCGGCCAGGATCTCCTCGCTGACGCCCGCGGTATAGCAAAGGTCACATTGCCGACATCGCCTGACCGAGTAGCTGTCGAGGGCGGTATCGAAATCGCGCGCCTCGAATAGCTGCTCGGACTCGAAACTACCGCATTTCCAGCAGACCGCGGAGCCATCCGGCCTGGATTCATCCCTCCCCGCCTGGGTTGCAGTTTGCTCGATAGATTCCGCGCCTGGTTTCATCGATGGTTTACTCACCTCATGTGCCTGACGCGACTCAGGCTCCCTGTTTCGCATCCGAATCGAGCGAAGCAAAATTCAATTTTAATAGGAAAAACGCGGGCAGTCCGATAGCGATGTAAACGCAATACTGATTCAGGCGCCCTAGCAAGGATACCAGTGCGCCATTGCTCGAGCCGGCGGATTCATAGAGGTAGGCGAACACGCTTTCGGTGATGCCGAGACCGCCTGGCGTAACCGGCACCGAGTTAAAAAACAACGCGATCGGGTCGAGGATAAAATGCGCCAGCAGCGGCAGGTTATCGTTAATCAGGATAGCAACGATGACGAAGTTGATGACCGTAATACTCTGGGAAACGACGGTGATCAGCAAACACAGGCCGAGGTCCCGGCGGAAAGCAGAAATCCGCTGCACACCCTCGACAATCTTGTGTATCAACGCCGGAAGGCGTTTGTAAATGGTCGATAACGGACCCTGTTCCAGCATCCGTTTACTCGACATTAATCCGACTGAAAGGCTAAAGGCGAGCAAACTGCCGCCGGAGACGACGACAAAAGTATTATCGACCGACTCAAGGCCGATCAGGGCTGCGATGACCGCGGCGACCGTGGCCAGCAGCATCAACGCATAGATGCCAATCATCCTGTCGGCAAGAATACAGGTAAAGGCGTCTACCTTGCGTTCCGTGGTTTTCATGCAAAAGTAGGTCGCCCGAATCGCGTCCACGCCCACCAGACCCGGCAGCATCAACCCCAGGCACATGCTGGCCAGGTTAACGCGTATGGCTTCCATGATACCGACATCGAAATCGAGCAGGTTTAACAGTCGCCACATTCGCAGCGATAACAGAATTGCGCCGGTAAACAGCAATACCGCGTTGAGGCCGAGCAACTGCACAGCCCTGCTATCGAGTTCGAATTGCCGAAACGCACTCAAATCCAGCGCGTCGCTATCGTAGAGCCAGTACAACAGGGTAAAGGCCAGCGTCAGTTTTAAACAGAGGATCAGGAATTTCTTCGGCATTCGCGCTTTAGTTCAACCAGACTTGAGATCAGGGTACATTGACCAATGATCCCCCATAACCGAGCGGCCGGCAATCCAGGTAATCGAAAAAAAAGCGCAGCCGTCTTGAGGCTAGAGTCTAGGGGACTTCGGAATATGCGCCCGGCAAATGCAGATAACGTACGCGCGGCGACCCGACGGGCTGCAATCCAGACAGGTCATTGCCGGATGGCAAAAAAAAAACCCGCACCTACGGTGCGGGGCTTCGGAATAAATGCCTGGCAAGGGCCCGCCCCGTGAGCGAAGCGAACGTCTTGGGCGTGACCTACGTAGGTCATTGCCCCTCGCTATAAAAAAAACCCCGTACCATCGGTA
>CALJQI010000209.1 GCA_937980285.1 uncultured Gammaproteobacteria bacterium
ATCGGTGTTCTGGTAGCTGTTAGCGCGATTGGCTGGATTTACTACCATGCTGTTGAAGTCGCCCGCGGTACAGGTCGAACTCTGGCGCAGCTGGTAACCCCCGGCGGTGGTAACAACGCGCACCCTGCAGCCGCTGCTGATGGCGTATTTCTGCGCGAAGCGCACCGCGTTGACGGTGTCGTCGAAAAAGCCGCGCGCGGCGAATGCGTCGCCGCCGCTGAAGCGCCCCAGGGCGACCACGCCGAGAATGCCGAGCAGGATCATTACGGTAATCAGCTCGATCAGAGAAAAGCCGGAATTATGTCGAATGTTTACTACAATCATGGGAATTCGAAATAATAATTTTGTCACTATTTAAGCACATATTTTTAAAAAATTATTTTTCAAAATCATTTACTTATCGAATACATTGACTATATAACTTTAAGTAAGTCCATGGTTATAAAATGATTCAGTAAAAATACTCTACTGCTAGGAGTGTAGAACATGTACAAGTCACAGAAAGGTTTCACCCTGATTGAACTGGTGGTGGTTATCGTATTGCTTGGAATTTTGGGTGTAACCGCACTGGGTAAGTTCCAGGATTTATCCGGTGACGCGCAGATCGCGGCCAACACCGGTATCGCCAGCGAACTGGCGGCCGCATCCAGCGTAAACTACGCGGCGCGAGTACTGGACAACACCGCCGGCGTCAATCTTAGCGCCGACGGCATCACCTGCGCGAGCCTGGTGGACGGGACCGGAACATCGCTGCTCGCCGTGGCGTTACCGATTACCAAGTACACGGTTACCGGCACGGGCAACTGCACCACCAATGGCCCCGGCAGCACATTCAACTGCACCATTGCAGAAAATCCAGCGGTTACAGGCGTAACAGACGGTACCGCCGCGGTAATCTGCACTCCGTAAAACTCGCGACTAGTTACAAATTCGACTTAAGCGGCCACGTTCATCGTGGCCGTTTACTTTTTGCCCAGTTTCAATGATTTGAACTGATCGGCAGCTGAATCGAAACGCCCGTTGCCGTTGACGTCATCGTAGTCGAGTCTGACCCTGTAAACCCGGGGCTCGGACAAATGGAAAGGCACATAGATCAAATCGCCACGCCCGGCCAGGTAATACCAGCCGCTTTCGGCCCCGGACATTTCATGACTTTCGATTTCCCCCCGGTAAGGGATCGAATGCGCCAGGTACTCCTTTAAAAACTCAAACGGATTCCCGCCCTCGAGATCGGCCAGCTGGTCGAGCCTGCCCTCGGTAGCGTAGGTTGCAAAAACAATGAAAAGCGCGCTGTCGATAACTCGCCGGGTTTGCTCGACCGACTGCAGCTCGATCGCCTGCTCGGCCTCGTCCGTGTAGTGCAGGAAAACATAAATGAACAGCAGGATCAGGATGACCATCGCCGACAGGCGGAAATTGATCGCCCCCGGATGCGAACCCAGGGTTTTCATCGCCCCGCGAGTTGCGCTATATCCCACATCGGCACGAAGATGCCCAGCGCCAGCACCAGCACCATGGCGCCGACGGCGACATAGATGAGCGGTTCGATCTTGTCGGACAGGGTTTTGACGTCGTAGTCGACCTCTTCTTCGTAGAAGTCGGCGATGAATGACATCATCTCGTCGAGATTGCCGGCTTCCTCGCCAACCGCAAACATCTGCATCACCACCGGTGTGAACATGCCGGTACGGTGCGCGGTGCGGGTCAGCGCCTCGCCGCGCTCGATGCCCTCGCGCATACCGTTGACATGACTGGAAATAAAATCGTTGCCGATCGAGCGTGATATCACCCCCATTGCCTGCACGATAGGCACGCCGGCGCCATAAGCCATGGCAAACGAACGCGCGAAACGCGCCATGAAGGAACGGTGCAGGATTTCACCGATCAGCGGGGCGTGGACGATGAATCGGTGCCATTTATAACGTCCTGCCTTGGTGTTGACATAGTACTTGAATCCGAAAATAGCGCCTACCAGCGCGACAGCGCATAAGGCCCAGTAGTCGACGAAAAAACGCGAGGTATTGAGTAATACGGTGGTTTGCCACGGCAGCTCGAGTTGATTGGCCTCGAAGAAACTGGCGAACTTGGGGATCACGAACAGGTTTACGATGCCCATGGCGATGGTAATGGCGATAATCACCGTCGTAGGGTAACGCAGCGCGGTTTTTATATTCTGGGTGATACGCCGATTGCGGTCGATATAATCCGCCATCAGGGCAAAGGTTTCTTCCAGGCGCCCGGTATTCTCGCCGACCTGAATCATGCTGATATAAAGATTACTGAATACCCGCGGATGACGCGCACAGGAAACCGACAGGCTGCGGCCGGATTCGAGCTGTTCGAGAATATCGCGCAGCGACTTTATCAGCAGCGGATTTTCGACCGACTCGAGGATGCCCGAGATGGCCCGCGTTATCGGTATGCCTGCCTTGATCAGCGCACCCATCTGGCGCGTGAACATCAGCATCTCCTCGATACTGACCTTGTGCAGGTTGAAGCGGTCACGAAAGACTTCGAGCACATCGATCTGCTGTTTCTTTTCGATGATCGATATCGGCGTGACCCCGCGGTCCATCAACACACCGGCGACCGCGTTGCTATTGGCGCCTTCGATCTCGCCATCGACCATCTGGCCGTTACCGCTCCTGCCCTTGAACTCGAACTGCGGCATCAGTCGTCGATTTCCAGTACCGGCGGATGATCAAGCACGTCATCAGGGACCTCGCCCGCCAGGCGCAGCATTTCTTCGATCGAGGTCAGGCCGTTGCTCGCGTGCTCGTGCGCTACCATGACCAGCGGCTGGTAGCCCGGCGCGCGTTCGGCGGCCTCTACAAATCCCTGCGAATCGTCGTGGCGCAGTTTTTCCGCCAGCTCGGCGTTCATGTCGAGCAGTTCGTATACGCCCATGCGCCCCTGGTAGCCGGTTTCGCCGCATTGCTTGCAGCCGCGGCCCATTTTGTAGCGATACTGGCTGCAATCGATCAGCAGATCGTCGCGCAGCCAGCCGGCTTCAAATTCGGTCGGCGAATAGTCTTCGCTGCAGCTCTGGCAAACCTTGCGCACCAGGCGTTGGGCAATGATGGTACGCAGCGTGCTGGCCAGCAGGTAACCTTCGACACCCATATCCATCAGCCGGGTAGCGGTTGAAATGGTGTCATTGGTATGCAGCGTCGATAACACCAGGTGGCCGGTCATCGCCGCGCTGACGCCGATTTCGACGGTTTCGGCGTCACGCATCTCGCCGACCATAATAATATCCGGGTCCTGGCGCAGGGCGGAGCGCAGCACGCTGGCGAAAGTCAGCCCGATACGCGGATTTACCTGCACCTGGCTGATGCGGTCGAGCCTGTATTCCACCGGGTCCTCAACGGTCACGATCTTCGATTCGCGCACGTTGAGCTCCGACAGCGCGGCGTAAAGCGTGGTGGTTTTACCGCTACCGGTGGGACCGGTAACCAGGATCATGCCGTTGGGCAGGTGGAAATTTTTGCGGAAACGGTGCAACAGCGCCTCGGGCATGCCGAGCGCTTCGAGATCGAGCGCGCCCTTTGTCTGGTCGAGCAGGCGCATCACCACCGACTCACCGTACTGTACCGGCATGGTCGACAGCCGCACGTCGATATCGCGGTTGTTGACCAGCACGTGGAAACGCCCGTCCTGGGGCAGGCGCTTTTCGGAAATGTTGAGACCGCACATCAACTTCAGCCGCACTACCACCGCCGGCGCTATCTGGGTTTCCTGCATCACCTGCTCCTGCAGCACGCCGTCGACACGCTGGCGTATGCGGATTACGTGCTGGTCAGGTTCGATGTGAATGTCGGAGGCGCCGACCTGCACCGCGTCTTCGAATATCGACTGCAGCAGCTTCGCCACCGGCGCGTCGGTCATCTCGGTCTGCAGCAACTGGTTCAGATCGGTCGCGGTTTCGGACAGGTCCTGCCCCAGTTCACTGGCCAACGCGCTGATTTCGTCGGTACGCCGGTAGACCAGGTCAAAATTTTCCAACAGCGCGGATTCGCGCACGATTGCCTGCTTGATCGGCTTGCTCAGCTTGCCCTGGATTTCATCGAGCGCATAGATATCGGTGGGGTCGGCCATCGCCACCAGGTAATCCTGGCCGCGGTCCTCGAGCACCAGCGCGCGGTAGCGGCGCGCGATCGATTCGGGCAACAACTTTGCGGCCTCGTCGCTGTAGTTGTAATTGTTGATATCGATTAACGGGATGTTGAGCTGGCTGGCGAGCAGGTTGAGCAGGCTGTTTTCATCGATCATGCCGAGCTCGACCAGCGTCCCGCCAAGCTTGCGACCGAGTTTTTTCTGTTCGCTGAGCGCATGCTGCAGCTGATCTTCGGTTATCAGGCCTTTTTCGACCAGCAGGTCGCCGAGCCGGATTTTCTTGGTAAAGGCCATTAGTGCTCTTCCAAGGTTATAATTACGGATTCAGCGCTGCTGTGCTGTCTCGCAGCAAGGCGCAGTGCGAAGCGCAAGGGCCATTCCCTTGTCGAGCGCTGCAACGCGGCTGCGAGACAGCACAGCAGCGCCCTTCGGGTCAGCTTGTCGTCGCTCACGGACTGCGTTGCGCCTCTTGACAAGGGTGCGCCATTGCCTGCGAGGCGCGTCTTGCCGTGAACGACGACAAGCTGACTGAACTCGCAATTATAACCTTGGAAGAGCACTAGTTAAGCACCCGCTCGAGACTGACGCTGCGCTTGTCGACGAAGGCTTGCAGCCTGTTGCTCAGCTTGCCCAGCCGGTCGGCCTTGCGGTAGGAAGCCAGTGCATCCTCAAGTTTCGCGCTGTGTTCCTGCGAAATGCCGAGGCCGACCCAGTTTCTGGCGCTGTCGGCATCCAGATCGAGCGCCAGTCGATAGTGCCGCATCGCGTTCGCGTGCTGGTCGAGGCGCTGATAACTAGCTGCAAGAAGGGCCTGCTCGACCGGGTCGAGGCGGGTGTCGGTG
>CALJQI010000210.1 GCA_937980285.1 uncultured Gammaproteobacteria bacterium
TCGGTCAAATCGTCCGCCGGTACGTATACCGCCTGGAAGGAAGTGATCGAGCCGGTCTTGGTCGAAGTAATACGCTCCTGCAGGGCACCCATCTCTTCCGCCAGGGTCGGCTGGTAGCCTACCGCTGAAGGCATACGCCCGAGCAGCGCCGATACCTCGGTGCCCGCGAGGGTGTAACGATAAATGTTGTCGACGAACATGAGTACGTCACGGCCTTCGTCACGGAAATGCTCTGCCATGGTCAGGCCCGACAGCGCCACGCGCAGACGGTTTCCGGGAGGCTCGTTCATCTGGCCGTAGACCAGCGATACCTTGTCGATAACGCCACCATCGGTCATTTCGTGGTAAAAGTCGTTGCCTTCACGAGTACGCTCGCCGACGCCGGCGAAAACCGAGAAACCTGAGTGCTCAACCGCGATGTTACGAATCAACTCCATCAGGTTTACCGTCTTACCAACACCCGCACCACCGAACAGGCCGATCTTGCCGCCTTTTACGATGGGCATGACCAGGTCGATTACCTTGATGCCGGTTTCGAGGATTTCAGTGGCGGTCGCCTGCTCGTCGTAAGTCGGCGGTACGCGGTGGATCGGCATGCGCTTTTCTTCGCCGATCGGGCCTTTATGATCGATGGGGTTGCCGAGTACGTCCATGATGCGGCCCAGGGTTTCCTGTCCTACTGGTACCGTGATCGGTGAACCGGTGTTACTGACTTCGAGTCCGCGGCGTAAACCTTCGGAAGCACCCATGGCGATGGTACGCACGATGCCATCGCCGAGCTGTTGCTGAACTTCAAGCGTCAAACCCTCGGCTTCAGCGATCAAAAGTGCATCGTAAACCTTGGGAACAGCGTCTCGAGGAAACTCTACGTCGACGACTGCGCCGATTACTTCCACGACATTACCTGTGCTCATCTGTTGATCCTCTGTCCTATCTCAATAAGTTTTAAACTGCCGCCGCGCCGCCGACGATTTCGCTGATTTCCTGCGTAATCCCGGCCTGACGCTCGCGGTTGTAAATTAATTGCAGCTCGTCGATCATCTCGCCGGCATTCTCGGTGGCGTTCTTCATCGCGATCATGCGCGACGCCATTTCACAGGCCACGTTTTCGACCACGCCCTGGTAAACCAGTGATTCGATGTAGCGATCCAGCACGCTGTCGAGCACTTCCTTGGAATCGGGCTCGTATATGTAATCCCAGTAATGCTTCAACTCGTCGTCCTTGGAGGGCTCGATCGGCACCAGCTGGGTAATCGTCGGCGCCTGCGTCATGGTGTTGATAAATTCGTTACCGATCAGGTAGATCGCGTCGATCTCGCCTTTCTCGTAGCTCTGTAGCAACACCTGTATCGGGCCGATAATTTGCGCCATTTCGGGGCTATCGCCAATGTGGCTGGCTTCGGCAGCGACCTTGGCGCCGATGCGCTTGAAGAAACTGAGCGCCTTGGTGCCGAAGGTGACTACCTCGATTTCGATACCCTTTTCGTCGAGCTCGCCGATGTGGTTGAGAGCCTTCTTGAACATGTTGGTGTTGAGGCCGCCGCAGAGGCCCCGGTCGGTCGAGATTGCAACGATACCGACCCGCTTGACTTCACGCTCGATCAGGAATGGATGTTTGTACTCGACATGCGCGCTCGCCACGTTATGCACCACGCTCGCGATGCGCTGCGCGTAAGGGCGCGTGGCGAGCATCTGGTCCTGGGCACGGCGCATCTTGCTGGCCGCCACCATTTCCATCGCCGCGGTGATCTTCTGAGTGTTCTTCACACTCGCGATCTTGGTCTTTATCTCTTTGCCGCCAGCCATTGCCCTGGACTCCTAGTAAACGCCGTTCGCTTTGAAGTCTTCGATGGCCTTGCC
The DNA here is from genome assembly GCA_937980285.1 of uncultured Gammaproteobacteria bacterium. Lineage (GTDB taxonomy): Bacteria > Pseudomonadota > Gammaproteobacteria. The sequence goes on from CALJQI010000210.1 coordinate 1,861, forward strand.
AATTGCCGCCGCGATATCGTCGTCGTAATCGCCTTCCTCGTTGATCTTGTCCAACAGGTCGGAATTTTTCGAGCGAATGTGCGCCAGCATCGCGGATTCGAAATCAACCACCTTGTTGAAGTCGACATCGTCAAGATAGCCCTCGTTGGCGGCGTACAGGCTGACACCCATTTCGGCAACGTTCATCGGTGAGTACTGGCGCTGCTTCATCAGTTCGGTAACCCGTTGACCACGCTCGAGCTGCTTACGCGTGGCTTCGTCAAGGTCGGATGCGAACTGGGCGAAGGCCGCAAGCTCACGATACTGGGCCAGTGCCAGACGGATACCGCCACCGAGTTTCTTGATAATCTTGGTCTGTGCCGCGCCACCTACTCGCGAGACCGACAGGCCGGCATTGATCGCGGGCCGGATACCGGCATTGAACAGATCGGATTCGAGGAAGATCTGACCATCGGTAATGGAGATAACGTTGGTCGGTACGAAAGCCGATACGTCACCACCCTGTGTTTCGATGATCGGCAGTGCCGTCAACGAACCGGTCTTGCCTTTCACTGCTCCATCGGTAATTCGTTCAACTTCAGCGGCGTTGATGCGCGAGGCGCGTTCCAGCAGGCGCGAGTGCAGGTAGAAAACGTCACCGGGGTAAGCTTCCCGACCCGGCGGACGACGCAGCAGCAGCGATACCTGGCGATATGCCCAGGCCTGCTTGGTCAGATCGTCGTAAATGATCAGTGCATCTTCACCGCGATCACGGAAAAATTCACCCATGGTGCAACCCGAGTAGGGCGCGATATACTGCAATGCCGCCGAATCAGATGCATTCGCCGCGACCACGATGGTGTGGTCCATGGCGCCAAACTCTTCGAGCTTGCGCACCACGTTGGCGATGGTCGAGGCTTTCTGGCCGATACCGACGTAGATACATTTAACACCGGTGCCCTTCTGATTGATGATCGCATCGATCGCAACCGCGGATTTACCCGTCTGGCGGTCGCCGATGATCAATTCGCGCTGACCACGGCCGATCGGCACCATCGAATCGATGGACTTGAGACCGGTTTGCACCGGTTGGGAAACCGACTGGCGCTCGATAACACCGGGCGCTACCTTTTCAATCGGCTCGAACTGATTCGATTCGATCGGGCCCTTGCCGTCGATCGGCTCACCCAGTGAATTCACCACGCGGCCGAGCATTTGCTCGCCCACCGGCACTTCCAGGATACGCCCGGTACACTTGGCGGTATCGCCTTCCGAGATGTGCTTGTAGTCACCCAGGATAACCGCACCGACCGAGTCGCGCTCGAGGTTCAGAGCCATTCCGTAGGTGTTGCCCGGAAATTCGATCATCTCGCCCGACATGACGTCGGCGAGACCATGAATACGTGCAATACCGTCCATCAGGCTGACAACAGTACCTTCTGTTCTCGCCTCGGCAGCACCTTCAAAGTTCTTGATGCGATCTTTAATGAGTTCGCTTATTTCTGACGGATTAAGTTGCATCGCGTGTTATCCCGTAAATGTAATAATCTGTTATTTGTTGAGAGCAATCGTCAATTTCTGCATTTGCCCACTGGCCGAACCGTCGATCACCAGGTCACCCGCGGTGACGATGGCACCCGCGATCAGGCTGGAATCGATTTCGGTCGTAATACTGACTTCCTTGCCGAGGCGCCGGGCCATGCTGCTGGCAATCTTGTCCTGCTGCTCGGCGCTCAGTTCCTGGGCACTGCGCACCGTGACCTCGATCTTTCCCTCGGCTTCCTGCTTGAGCGTGGCGAATTGCGTATTAATGGTCGGCAACGCCGCCAGCCGGTCGTTTTCGGCCAACAGTGCAATCAGGTTGTTGAAGTCGGCATCGGCTTCGATGCCGGCGCCCGCGGCGACCGCAAGAAACAACTCGCTCAACTCTTTGGCGAGTATCGCGGGTTGCTCGAACATGGCCAGCATGTCGGGGTCGTCCGCAATCACAGCAGCCTGCTGCAGGTTGTCCTGCCACTGTTGCAGCTTGTTTTCTTCCGCGGCCAGTTCAAACAGTGCCCTGGCGTAAGGTCGAGCGGAGGTTTCGAAATCAGACATCGTAAACGGCCCTAGATTTGGGCGACCAGATCATCGAGCACCGCCGCATGCGCATTGGCATCGACTTCGCGCTTCAGAATCTGTTCGGCGCCGGCCAACGCGATCACGGAGACTTCCTTGCGCAGATGTTCGCGCGCTGAATTCACCTGTTGATCGATATCGGCAGTTGCCGCAACCTTGATCTTGTCGGCCTCGTCACGTGCAGCATCCTTGGCTTCGTCAACAATCTCATTGGCGCGTTTCTGCGCCTGGTTGATGATTTCCTGGGCCTGTTGCTTGGCATCATTGATGCTTTCACCGACTTTCGCCTGGGCTTCTTCGAGATCCTGTTGCCCGCGTTGTGCCGCGGCCAGACCCTCGGAGATGCGCGCATTGCGCTCTTCCAGTGCTGCCATGAGTGGTGGCCATATATATTTCATGCAGAACCAGACAAACACGACGAACGTGATCATTTGCCCTATCAGCGTTGCATTGAAATTCATATTGCTGTCCTCGCCTTAGTATATTTCTAAGCTTTGAATGTCAGTCGGGTAAGCTTTAGGCAACCGCGAACATGACATACATAGCCAGACCAACCGCGATCATCGGTACCGCGTCGACCAGACCCATAACGATGAAGAACTGGGTACGCAGCATCGGGATCAGCTCAGGCTGACGCGCAGCACCTTCCAGAAAGCGTCCACCAAGAACACCGATACCTACCGCCGCACCGAGTGCGCCCAGGCCCATCATTAAAGCGCCAGCGATATATAACAATGCTGATTCCATGATTCTCTCCTAAATATTTAGAGTGTGTTAAATAAAATGTTAGTGATCTGTCTGCGACGCCATGTCCAGATACACGATGGTCAGCGTCATGAAGATAAACGCCTGCAAGGTGATGATCAGGATATGGAAAATCGCCCAACCCAGTTGCAAAAATCCACCTGAAATGCCGAGGATCCAGCCACCGCTGTACATCAAGGCTATCAGGATGAATATCATTTCACCCGCGTACAGGTTGCCGAACAAACGCAGGGCAAGCGAAACGGGTTTTGCAATCAATGTGACACCTTCCAGCACGAGGTTGATCGGCATCATGAATTTGGGGAAAGGATGGAAGGCCAGCTCGGCGAAGAATCCGCCGGCACCTTTCATCTTGATACTGTAGTAGATGACCAACGCGAACACCGTCAGCGACATGCCGAAAGTGATGTTGGGATCGGTACTGGGCACAACCTTCAGATAAGGTACGCCCAACAGGCCTGCGAGCCAGGGAATCAGGTCCACCGGAATCAAATCCATGAAGTTCATCAGGAATACCCAGATGAAGATGGTCATCGCCAGCGGTGCCACCAGCGGGTTCTTGCCGGAAAAGGAGCCGCGTACCGAGTCGTCGATAAACTCGACGATCATTTCTATAAAATTCTGCAGTCCGGTCGGTGCGTCGGTTGACGCTTTTTTCGCAGCCTTGTGGAACAGCCACAGGAAAAACATGCCCAGACCAATCGAAAACAGCATCGAATCGAGGTTGATCGACCAGAAGCCCATTTCCTTGATCTCGTCGGCGCCGTGCGCGATACCCCAGCTGCCATCCGCTTTCTGCCCGTAGGTCAGATTAGTCAGATGGTGCTTGATGTATTCGCCTGAATTTGCGTAGCTGCCAGCCATATTCGATCAATTACCTTTTATAACAAACGATGCTAACCAGCCGGATAGTTGAATCAGTACAAATCCGGCAAACAAAACAACTGGATCCCAAGGGTAATCCGTACTGAACGCTAACATGAAAATCGCGCCCATAATCACCCACTTTCCGATCTCGGATCGGTATGCGTAGCCCAACCACTGCGTCGCATTCTTGTCCCCCGCCTCCCGCGACATTCTCAAATCGAAATATGTCTTCGGTAGCAGTGCCGCCACGCAACCGACCAGGGCCGACAGCGCCGCGCTTATATCCCAGAGCCCTGTGCCCGCCAGGTAGGTAACCCCCAGAACATATTGAAGAACCAGCGTCTTTATAATCTGATTTTTCATCGCTTTCCCGGGCGCCACCCGCGCGCTACATACCCCGGTAGAAAAAGCGGACGCAGAGTATAACGGACATGATTACGAATAATCAATGACCGGAACAAATAAATTTATAACGACAAATGTTCGAGTATTCCTTCCAGTTCAGCGGGGCTGTGAAAGCTGATTACCAGCTGCCCGGAACCCTTTTTCCCCGGCTTGATTTTGACGCCCGCGCCGAGCTTTTCACTGATTTTACCTTCCAGTCGTTTGATGTCGGGATCGGCCACCACGGGTATTGCCTTACCTTTGTCCTGTGCGGCCAGGGTCTTCTTCACCAACTGCTCGGTTTCACGCACCGACAGCCCGCGATTGATTACCAGCTTTGCTATTTCAACCTGATCGTGACGGATCAGGGCCAGTAACGCGCGCGCGTGACCCATGTCGAGCAGACCCTTGTTGACCTGCTGCTTGACCGGTTCGGCCAGGTCGAGCAAGCGTATCAGGTTGCTGACGGCGGCGCGTGAACGGCCGACGGAATCCGCAACCTGTTGATGAGTAAGGTCAAATTCTTCGATCAGGCGCGAAAACGCCTGCGCTTCCTCGAGCGGGTTGAGGTCTTCGCGCTGGATGTTTTCAATCAGCGCGATCGCCGCCGCCGAGCGCGCATCGAGTTCGCGCACCACCGCCGGAATTTTTTGCAGGCCGGCTAGCTGCGCCGCGCGCCAGCGCCGTTCACCGGCGACCAACTCGAAATGATTGCCCTCGGGCCGCACCACGATCGGTTGCACGACACCCTGTGCACGAATCGAATCGGCGAGTTCCTGTAGCGCTTCCTGCTCGAACACCTGGCGCGGCTGGTAGCGGCCGCGCTGGATTCGATCGATGTCGAGTTCGATCAGGCCATCCGCATTTGCTGCGTCATCAACCGCGCCCGCAACTTCATCGATATTACCGATTAACGAGCCGAGCCCTCTACCTAAGCGCTTTTTTTTCATAGTGTCTATTGATTAACGTAATGATTTTGCTTGGCGGCGCGGCGCAGTATTTCACCCGCGAGCGCGAGATAGGCCATCGAGCCGCGAGACTTGCTGTTGTACAGGAGAATCGACTGGCCGTAGCTGGGGGCTTCGGCGAGCGCGACGTTACGCGGAATCACGGTGCGGTAAACGCGATCGCCAAAATGCTCGACCAGTTCGCTGGAGACGTCGTTGGAAAGATTGTTGCGCGGGTCATACATGGTACGCAACAGGCCCTCGACCCGAATCTCCGGGTTTACGCTGATGCGAATCTGTTCGATGGTATCGAGTAGCGAAGACAGACCCTCGAGCGCATAGTATTCGCACTGCATCGGGATGATGACACCGTCGGCGGCGACCAGCGCATTGACCGTGAGCATGTTCAGCGACGGCGGGCAATCAATGAGAATATAGTCGTAGCTGTCGCGCAGCGGCTCGAGCGCAAGCGCGAGCTGACGCTCACGGCCAATCTTGTTGACCAGCTGAACCTCGGCCGCGGTCAGGTCCGCGTTTGCGGGCAGGATGTCGTAACCGGCATCGGGCGTAGGTTGCAGCGTGCGGCTGGCGCTGGCGTCGCCCAGCAGCACATCACAGACGCTGATCTCGAGCCGGTTCTTGTCGACGCCGCTGCCCATGGTAGCGTTACCCTGCGGATCCATATCGACCAGCAGCACGCGCCGCCGGGTCGCCGCCAGCGCGGCAGCCAGGTTGACCGTGGTCGTGGTTTTGCCCACCCCGCCCTTTTGATTGGCAATGGTAATAATGTTAGTCATGGATCATATCTGTGTTATCGACACCAGGCTGCGCGTTTCGCGAATTCCTGGCACCTGCAGTATTTCTTCCTCTAGTACAAACCTGGAAGTATCCAGCTTACCGGCTTCTTCCGGCTTGAGCCCGGTCTTCATGGTCAGCAAGCGGGTATGCGGCGCCATCAAGTGCGCGACGCTGTCGCAGAAATCGGTCAACGAGGCATAGGCGCGGCTGACGATGAAGTCCGGCAAGTCGGGCGCATGATAGTCCTGAACCCGCGCCTGCACAACCTGGGCATTTTGAAGACGGCAGTGGGCGATGGCCTGCTGGATAAAACGCGTTTTGCGCGAATTGCTGTCGAGCAAGACCCAGTTCGCTTCAGGCATGGCGATGGCAAGCGGAATACCCGGAAGGCCGGCACCACTGCCGACATCGATCGCGCTGCGGCATGCGGTTAGTTTGGTCAGCAGCGAAAGGCTGTCTAGCAAATGGTAGTTCAGCATTTTCGACAGCCCGCGAATCGCGGTAAGGTTATACACCCGGCTCCACTTTTCCAGCAGGTGGAGGTATTCCAGCAACTGCTCATACTGGGATTCCCCCAGTTCGAGACCCAGCACTTCGGCGCCTGCACGCAGTTCGGCGTCGAGATTCATTCACAATAAAGGGGACGGTACCCTTTATCCATATATTTCCGTAGCGGCATTCAGTTAACCGGAAGTAGCTTTTTTAAAGGGTACCGTCCCCTTTATGTCGTGTCGCTTCAGGTGCACCAGCAGCAGGGAAATGGCGGCTGGCGTGACTCCGGATATACGGCCGGCCTGGCCGATCGTCGCCGGGCGATGCTGCGTCAGCTTCTGCGAGACTTCGTTTGACAGGCCGCGCACCTCGGCGTAATCGAGCGCCTCCGGCAGCAGGGTCTGCTCGTGTTTGCTGGCCTTGTCGATCTCCTGTTGCTGCCGATCGAGGTAACCGGCGTACTTGACCCTGACCTCGGCCTGCGCGCGCACGGGTTCGGGCCAGGTCTCGTCGCCGTCGATGAATGGCAGCAGGTCGTCGATCACCAGTTCGGGTCGCTTGAGGATATCGTCGAAACGATGCTCCCGCGTCAGCGGATTTTGCAGGCTCGGCTGCAACGCGAGCGCGGCATCGGTGCCCGGCCGCAGCCATTGCTCGCGCAGGCGCTGTTCGAGCCGCGCCAGCTGTTCACGGTATTGCTCGAAGGCTCGCCAACGGTCGTCCTCGACCAGGCCCAGTTCACGCCCGCGCTCGCTCAGGCGCAGATCGGCATTGTCTTCGCGCAGCATCAGGCGGTACTCGGCGCGCGAGGTGAACATGCGATAGGGTTCGTTGGTGCCGCGCGTGATCAGATCATCGACCAGTACACCCAGGTAAGCCTCGCTACGCTTCAGTTCGAGCGACGGCTTGCCCTGTACCCGGGCGGCGGCATTGGCGCCGGCCATCAACCCCTGCGCGGCGGCTTCTTCGTAACCAGTAGTGCCGTTGATCTGCCCGGCAAAGTAGAGCCCCTCGACGAAGCGGGTTTCCAGCGTCGGGCGCAGATCGCGCGGGTCGAAGTAGTCGTATTCGATGGCGTAACCCGGGCGCGTAATCTGCGCATGTTCGAAGCCGACCATGCTGTTTACAAAGCGTTGCTGCACATCGAAAGGCAGACTCGTGGAAATACCGTTGGGATAGACTTCGCCCAGTTTCAGACCTTCGGGTTCGATAAAAATCTGGTGCGAGGACTTATCGGCGAAACGCACCACCTTGTCTTCGATCGAGGGACAGTAGCGCGGGCCGGTGCCCTCGATTTCGCCGCTGAACAGCGGTGAGCGATGCAGGCTATCACGGATGATGTCGTGGGTTTTTTCGTTGCTGTGGGTAATGTGGCAGCTGATCTGCTCGGGATGCAGGCCGACATTGCCCATGGTCGAAAATACCGGCAGCGGGTCGTCGCCCGGTTGTTCTTCGAGACGACTGTAGTCGATGCTGTTGCGATCGATGCGCGGCGGCGTCCCGGTTTTCAAACGGTCGACGCGAAAAGGGCGCGCACGCAGGCGTTCGGCAAGCGCGCTCGCGGGTGGATCGCCGGCGCGCCCCCCGGCATAACTGGATTCGCCGATGTGGATCTTGCCGTCGAGAAAGGTGCCAACGGTCAACACTACGGTGGGCGCGTAAAAGCACAGGCCCAGCTGGGTTACCACGCCCTCGATGGCGTCGTTGTTTTCAATCAGGTCGACCACGGGTTGCTGGAAAATCGAAAGGCCCGGCTGGTTTTCGAGTTTTTCGCGGATCGCCATGCGATACAGCTGACGGTCGGTCTGCGCGCGCGTGGCGCGCACTGCCGGACCCTTGCGCCGGTTGAGAATACG
>CALJQI010000211.1 GCA_937980285.1 uncultured Gammaproteobacteria bacterium
TCCTCGCAATGACGTCAGTGCCTGTCATTGCGAGCGGGGCGAAGCAATTTTTGGGAGATTGCTTCGTCGCAGTGCTCCTCGCAATGACGTCGGTGCCTGTCATTGCGAGCGGGGCGAAGCAATCTTTGGGAGATTGCTTCGTCGCTGCGCTCCTCGCAATGACGTCGGTCCCGGTCATTGCAAGCGAAGCGAAGCAATCTTTAGGAGACTGCTATGTCGCTACGCTCGCAATGACGTCGAATTAGTCTTAAGTAAGTGCATTTCGGTCTAGCCCTTGAATAATCAATCCTTTTCGGCGCCCTGTCTTTAATATCACCAGCGTCGAGTGGAAATTCTGAAGACAGCGATATAAATAGAAAGCGCCTGGAAAGAGTGGGTTTTGAGGGTGGATGTTGTTAGAATCCGCGAACTTTTTTCAGAGTGATACAGACGTGTTTGTTAATTTTCAGGCGCTCGGTTGCCGGCTCAACGAAGCCGAACTGGAGACCTGGGCCAGCGAGTTCATGCAGCGCGGACATCAGGTAACCGCCGATGCCGCCGAGGCCGATGTCTTGGTATTCAACTCCTGCGCGGTCACCGCGCAGGCGGATCGCAAATCGCGCCAGCAAATCGGGCGCCTGCGGCGCGGCAATCCCGACGCCAGGCTAATCGTCACCGGCTGTCACGCCAGCCTCAACCCGCAGGCCGTGAGGGAATATCTCGGTGTCGACCTGGTGGTCGACAACCGCCACAAGGAGCAGCTGGTGGCGCAGGCGCTTGAACTGCTGGGAGACGAGGCCGCGCAGGGCGGAACCGAAGTACTGCCGCTCGAAGCCGAGAATTCGCTGTTGTTGCGCGGCCGGCATCGTGGATTCATAAAGATCCAGGACGGCTGCCGCTATCGCTGCACCTATTGCATCGTGACCCTGGCCAGGGGCGAGGAACGCAGCCGCGGCGAAGCCGACATCGTCGCCGAGATCAATCGATTGCACCGCCAGGGCGTAAACGAAGTCGCGCTCACCGGGGTGCATGTCGGCGGCTACGGCAGCGATATCGGCTCCAGTCTTTTCCGCCTGCTCGGGCGGATTCTCGAACACAGCGAAATACCGCGTATTCGCCTGGCCTCGGTAGAGCCCTGGGATCTGCCGGATAATTTTTTCGAACTGTTTCAGGACCCGCGGCTGATGCCGCATATGCACCTGCCGATTCAAAGCGGTAGCGACACGGTGTTACGGCGTATGGCGCGACGCTGTAAGACGGCCGAATTCGCACGCCTGGTCGAGCGCGCGCGCGACGCGGTACCCCTGTTCAATGTCACCACCGACCTGATTACCGGCTTCCCCGGCGAAACCGAGCAGGAATGGCGCCAGACGCTCGAGTTTGTCGAACAAACCGGTTTCGGGCACATGCATATCTTCCCGTTTTCAGCGCGCGCGGGAACCAGGGCCGCGAACCTGCCCGGCCAGGTCGATGCGGTAACCAAAAAGGCGCGCAGCCGCGAGATGCACGAACTGGCGGCCAGGTTGAAACGCAGGGAACTGCAGGCGCACCTGGGCAAGCGCGCCGAGGTGTTATGGGAGCGGCAGACTGGCGGCTGCTGGATCGGCTACACGCCGCACTATCACAAGATCGCTTCCCGCGAGGCCGGGATCCGGGCTTCCGGCATCAGCGAGGTTGCTATCGATTCGATTTCCGCCGACGGCTCGATGCTGGTCAACGATGCGATCCAGCCCCAGGTTACGCTCACCGATATTCTGCCCCATGCTGCGCGTCGTTAAATCGGGAAATTGCTATATCCTGCAGCCGCAGGATAGCGAACTGGAGTTCAGCGAACGGGATTTCAGCACCAGTTACTGGCAGACGCGGCCCGGTTTCGAAACCATCGCCAGCGGCCGAGGTAGCAGTTGCATCGTCCAGCTGGATCACGGTCGCGCGATTTTACGACAGTATCATCGCGGCGGACTGGTCGGTAACCTGCTCAGCAACCAGTACCTGTGGATGGGCAAGAAGATGTCCCGTCCCTGGCGTGAATGGCATGTCCTGCTGCGGGCACAGCAGGCCGGGCTGCCGGTGCCGCAACCGATCGCCGCCTGCGCCTGCCGCTCCGGCTTCTGGTATCGCGCGGCGCTGATGACCGCTTACCTCGACGATACCGAAATGCTGACCGTGCGCCTGCGGCGCGAATCGCTAGCAGCGGATGGATGGCATCGCCTGGGAGCGCTGATCAGGCAAATGCACGAAGCCGGGATTCGCCACGCCGACCTGACCACCGATAACATACTGATCGATTCGAAGAATCGTTTTTACCTGGTCGACTTCGACAAGGCGCGCATGATGAAGCGGCTCGGCGACTGGCAATGGCGGCCGTTACTGCGTTTGCAGCGTTCGATGGAAAAGCGCGACAGTATCCAGAAGCTCCATTACAATGCCGATGACTGGCAAACCATGATGGACAGCTACCAGTCCTGACTGCATCGCTTTCTGCCGCGTTCAAAGGTACGGCTTTATGGCGGCCAGGTAATCCTGCACGATATTCGGCTGCTGTGCGAGCCGCGACTGCGCCTCTCGCCCGAGTGCCTCGGCCTGTTCGGGATTTTCCAGCAAACGCGTTATCTCGCGCCAGCAGGCCGCCATGTTTTCCACCTGTAACACACCGCTGCCGGCTCCGAGCATGTCGATATCTTCAACAATGTTGCTGTCGCTGGGGCCGGTAATGATGGCGCAACCGAGGTTGGCCGGCTCGATCAGGTTATGGCCGCCGGTGGTATTGAAAGAACCGCCCATGATGACGATCCGCGCGTAAGCCAGCAGCGACCCGAGTTCGCCGAGCGTGTCGGCGAGGTAGACTTCGGTGTCGTCGCCGATCGCCTGCGCCTTGCTGCGTACCGCGAAACGCAGGCCAAGTTTTTCGAGCTGGATTTCAATCGCCGCGCCGCGCTCCGGGTGCCGCGGCGCCAGCACCAGCAGCCTGTCGGCCAGCTGCGCCGGGCGCGCCTCGAGGAACTGCAATTCTTCACCGCTATGGCTCGACGCCAGGATCAGGTAATCGCGCTCGATCAGCCGGCTGTGCTGTTGCCCGGACTCGATATGCGTCTTGAGATTGCCGATGATGGTAGTCCGCTGCGCGCTCGCGCCGAGACTGAGCAAGGCCTCGAGGTCGCGCTGGTTGCGGGTCAGGATTAGGCGAAAATAGCCGAGGCTGCGCGTCAGCAATCCACGGACGAAGCCACCGGCGTCGAGAGATTTGCGCGACAGCCGCGCGTTTACAAGTATCAATTCTACCTGCTGCCGCCGTGCCTGGTAGAGCAACTCGGGCCAGAGCTCGGTTTCCATTACCAGGCCCAGCTTTATGCGATGACGGCGGAAGAAGCCGCGGCAATTCCAGATGCTGTCGAGCGGTATCACACCGCTGGTAACCGCGTCGGAAAACTGATGGCGGATGGCCTGGTAGCCGGTCGCGGTAAAACTGGTAAACAGCACCGCTTCACCCTGCCTGACAAGGGCCTGCACCAGCGGGCTGACGGCGCGTACCTCGCCTACCGACGAGGCGTGCACCCAGACGCGGTCGCCGCCGCCGTCGCCGGCAAAGCCGAACAGGCGCATCGACAGGTAACCCGGCAGGCCGTGCTTGGCGCCATGCTTGACGCCGTGCAGAATCCAGAACAGGTAAAGCGGAATGGATAGCAGGCGGTAAACCAGCCCCGGTGACTGCACGGCGAGCTTGTCGTTCATGGATAAAAGGGCGCTTCACCCGGCGGGCGGGTTTTGAATCGCTGGTGAATCCACATGTAGTTGTCGGGCTGCAGGCGTA
>CALJQI010000212.1 GCA_937980285.1 uncultured Gammaproteobacteria bacterium
CCGAGATCCTTGGCCATCAGGCGCGCGGCGAAACCGGGCGCATAGTCGTGTGAGGCTGGCGCATCGGGCGCCGGGCCCGGACTGGGACACCGGTTCTCGAGAATCCAGCTTGGAGCCGCGGCGCCGCTGCAAAGCCGGTAAAAACGTTCGAGATCGAGGCCGAGCGAATCCGCCAGCGCAAAGGCCTCGCAAACCCCCAGCGCGGTTATGCCACAAATCATGTTGTGGCAGGCCTTGGCCGCCTGCCCGGCGCCGGCGGCGCCGAATTCGTTGAGCTTGCCGCCCATGGCTTCGAGCCAGGGCCTGGCGCGATCAATAGCGGCGCCATCGCCACCGATCATAAAACTCAGGCCGCCATTGACGGCAGCCTCGCTGCCGCCGGAGACCGGCGCATCGACAAATTCGTGCCCGTGCTGCGCCAGCTCCGCGGCGAGATCCCTGGTAGTGCCGATATCGATCGTCGAGCAATCGATAAACAAACAGTTTTCGCCGACACCGGCGGCAAACAATTGATCGTATACCGCCTGCACGTGCTCGCCTTCGGGCAGCATCGTAATATAAACGTCGCAGTGACTGACTAAAGCCTTCAGCGAACCGGCGCGGGCGCTGAAGTTGGCTATCGCCTTCGAATCTGTATCCCAGCCCAGCAGTTCGAATCCCTGTTGCTGGAGGCGGTTCGCCATCGGTAACCCCATGGTACCGAGACCGATAAAACCTGTAGCCATCATTATCCTCCGCTGAGGCCGCCGTTATGCTGGCACCACCTGGCCAGCAGCTCGGCAACTCGTTGATTACGTTCGTCTTCGTTACTGTTACCGCTGCGCGTTGCCGCATACCAGCACAGGTTTATGCCCTGCTCACCAACCTTCGCGGCAACGATGCGGCCACTGTCGATAGCGGCGGACACCGCCCAACCTGCAAGCACCGAAGTGCCGAGCCCGGCGGCAACCATTTCAACGATCGCCTCGGGAACCTCGACTGTTTCGATCCAGTTTGGATAGGCATTGCTCGGCCGGAACAGGCGTTCGTACTCGCGATCGGGCTCCGGCACCCGGGTATAGGTGATAAAATCCTCGCCTACGATATCGGCGCCCTCGATATAATCCCTGTCGGCCAATCGATGCCCCGGCGGCATCACGAAGCGCAACTGGTCTTCGAACATCGGCACCAGCTTGATCCCGGCAGGATTGATTTCACCTGAAATAATGATCAGGTCGACGGTACGTTGGTGCAGGCTCGACAGCGTATTTCGCGAAGCCGCGGCCACCACCTCGACACCGATATCGGGCTCGATTTCCCGCAGGTAGCGCAGGAAATCAGGCAACCAGTGATAGGCGCTATAGGACTCGACCGCCAGCCGCACCACATGTTTTACCCCGCGCGCCATTTTGCGCACGTCGTCCTCGGCGCGACGCATATCGGCGAGCAGGCGTTCGGCAACCTGGGCCAGGTAGTCGGCGGCCGGCGTCGGACGCAGGCGCTTGTGCACGCGCATGAACAGGGGCACTTCCAGGCGTCGTTCGACTTCGCGAATACGGTGCGACAGCGCCGACGGTGTAATGCGCAATTTTTCCGCGGCCTCGGTAACGCGTGGCGTTTCCGCCAGCGCGACGATCATTTCCAGGTGCCTGATATCCAGGGCCGGTCTATTCATGAAAATTTTTCATCAAATTGTGAATATATCGTGATTGATTTTCAGCAATATATCATAAAAAATCTAAATCCGGTTTCGCTTTGAGGTGCAGTTATGGCAACACTCGATTCGCTGATGGCGGAGGATCGCGACCACCACGTCCACGGCCAGACCAATCTGCGCCAGCACCAGCAGCAGGGGCCCGCTGTAATGGTGACCGAAGGCCACGGGGTATATATTAAAACCGACGATGGGCGCGAGCTGATCGACGGCTTTTCCGGGCTCGGCTGCACCTCGCTCGGTTATCACAACGATCGCCTTGCCGAGGCCGCCAAACGGCAAATGGATACCTTGCCGTTTGCGCCTACATTCTACGGTCGCTCGCACCCTAAGGTGGCAGAGCTCGCCGCGCGCCTGGTCAGGATGGCCGCGGTGCCGATGGATCGCGTCATGTTCCAGTGCTCCGGTTCCGAGGCCAACGACGCGATGATCAAGTTCCTGTGGTACCGCAATATCGCGCGCGGCCAGCCGCAGCGGCGCAAGCTGATCTCGCGCTGGAAGGGGTACTATGGCAATACCGTCGCCGCGGTCAGCCTTTCCGGACAACCGCATATGCACGCCAACTTCGGCCTGCCGATGGACGATTTCCTCAAGCTTTCGACGCCCAACTACTTCCACTTCCATATAGCGGGTGAAACCGAGGAAGAGTTTTCCGCGCGCATGGCGCAGGAATTCGAAGATCTCGTTGTCGAAACAGGTCCCGACAACATCGCCGCTTTTTTTGCCGAGCCCATGCAAAGCGGCGGCGGCGCAATCCTGCCGCCGCGGGGATACTGGCAGGCGATGCAGCGGGTGATTCGCAAGTACGATATCCACTTCCATGTCGACGAGGTGGTTTGCGGATTCGGTCGCACCGGGTATTGGTGGGGCGCCGAGGCATTCAACCTGCAGCCCGACTCGACCTCCTGCGCCAAGGCGCTGACCGCGGCCTTCTTCCCGATGTCAGCGCTGATGTTCAAGGAAGACTTTTATCAGGACATGATGCGCAATTCGGACGAGGCCGGCGTGCTCGGTCACGGCTTTACCTACTCGGGCCACCCGGTGGGCGCGGCCATCGCGCTCGAAGCCCTCGATATCTACCGGGATATCGATCTGATCGGGCACGTGCGCCGGGTTTCCGAGCGATTTTTAAGCGGCTGCCAGGCGCTGATGGAGCATCCGCTGGTCGGCGACGCGCGCGGCATCGGCCTGTTTTGCGGTATCGAGCTGGTGAAGGACAAGAAAACCCGCGAAAAGTACGATCCGGCGCTTAAAGTCGGGCAACGGGTACAGGATGCCGCCCACGCTGGCGGGCTTTACCTGCGTTCGATCCCGCCTGACCGCATCAGCTTCATGCCGCCGCTGATCATCGAGGAAAACGAGATCGACGATGCGCTCGCGATTCTTCGCAAGGCGCTTGATATAGTCTACAACGAGCTCGATTGATGGCGCGTTCCAGCCGACGACGCCCATTAACACCCGCCGTCGAGTCGGCCACTACGCCGGTTTTCGCGGGCGGCAGATACCAGCCGCTGACCGATTCCGAATGCGACCAGATCATCGACAGCAGCCTTGACATACTGCAAGGCATCGGCATCGCCGACGCACCCGGCTGGTTACAGCGCCTAATGCTCGAAAAAGGCGCCAGCCTCCGCCAGGACGGCCGCCTGACATTCGCGCGCGGCGCCGTGGA
>CALJQI010000213.1 GCA_937980285.1 uncultured Gammaproteobacteria bacterium
ACCAGCTCGTTAACCGCTAATGCTCGTCTATCTGCAAACTAAATGGCAAAGCCTGATTTTCAGGCTGTTGTTTTACTTCCTGGTTTCGATACTGGCGCTTGCGGTGGTGCTCGGAATCAGCTTCGCCAAGCGCGTCAAGCCACATGTGCAAAACGAGATTTTGCCAAATGTCGAGCGCTATATCGAATACCTGATCGACGATATCGGGATTCCACCGGACCTCGAGGTAGCCCAGCGCCTGGCCGACGATTTGCCATTCGAGCTCAGGATCGAAGGGCAGGGGGTAAAGTGGTCCTCGAGCACCAGGCTGGGGGCCATTTCGCGATACCGTTTCGAAGCCGCGCCTGCACCCTATGACAACGTTTATTTCAGCCATCATGGCCGCTCGGAGTACCTGTTGATCGAATTACACGGCTACCGCTACCTGTTTGCGGTCGACAACAGCTTCCGCCGCGGCCAGGAGCGTCGACACGGTTACCTTTTCGTTTTTCTCGGCCTGATCCTGTTCGCGCTGTATTTCGCCATTCGGCGCATGTTTCGGCCGATTGAAGCAATCTCGCAGCAGGTTCGTAGAATCGGTGATGGCGATCTCGAACAGAGCGTCGAGGTGCACGGTAAAAGCGAGCTGGCAATGCTGGCCGATGGCATCAACCAGATGTCGTCGCGGATCAAATCGATGCTGGAGGGGAAATCCGCGTTGCTGCTGGCGATCAGTCACGAGTTGCGCTCGCCGATCACGCGCCTGCGCGTCAATCTCGAGTTGCTGGATGAAAGCGAAATCCGACAAAAACTGATCGAGGATATTCGCGAAATGGAAAGCCTGGTCGCGGCCATACTCGAATCCGAGAAGCTGAACAGCCGCCATGCACCGCTGAATCTCGGACGATGCGCGCTGGACGAACTGCTGCGGGAAGTCGTCGAACTTCATCGATGCCGGGAGCGCATCGAGACACGCCTGTCGCCTGTCGTGCTGGAGGCGGATCAGATGCGAATCAAGCTGCTTATCAAGAATCTCGTCGACAACGCCTGCCAGTACTCGCAGGCGCAAGACGGTGCGATCGAGGTTAGTCTCGGTCAAGATCGGGAAACGATAAGTATCGAGGTGCTCGATCACGGTATCGGCATCGCGCCGGAAGACATCCCGCACCTGACCGAAGCCTTTTATCGCCCCGATAGCGCGCGCCAGCGGGGCACCGGCGGTTACGGCCTCGGGCTTTATTTATGCCGGCTGATCGTCGAGGCCCACGGCGGCGGCATCGATATAGAAAGCAGCCCCGGGCATGGTACCAGGGTGATAGTCAGACTACCTCTTGATAATAGTTGACCAAAATAGTCAGGATTGTATACTGAGGTCGTTTTTCGTCACTCCAGCTCACCATGCGATTATCCACCAAAAGCCGTTACGCGGTCACTTCGCTGCTCGACCTCGTCATGCACTCCGAGCAGGGGCCGGTATCGCTGGCCGATATCTCGGTACGCCAGGGAATATCGCTTTCTTATCTGGAGCAGCTGTTTGCCAAGATGCGCCGCAACAAACTGGTCGTCAGCACGCGTGGTCCCGGTGGCGGTTATAGCCTCGGCGGCACGCCCGAGCAGGTTTGCATCGCCGACGTGATCAACGCCGTCGACGAGGAAATGCAGGTGGCGGACAAGGATGTCGTCAATGGTTCCGCGGGTTACGAGCCCTGCCTGACCGAACAGCTGTGGGAGGAACTGAGCGCCGAGATCGAAAGCTACCTGACCACGATTTCTCTCGCCGACATGATGAGCAATGAAGAGGTGCAGGAATTGTCGCGGGTGCATGACCTGAGACAAACCGGATCCAAACTTTCCTAAGGCCATGTCAATCTACCTCGATCATAACGCAACCTCGCCGATGCACCCCGACGTCATCGAGGCGATGATGCCGTTCCTGCAAAACCCGGTTGGAAATCCTTCGAGCCTGCACAGTTTTGGACGCATGGCGCGTTCCGCGGTCGAATCGGCGCGCGCCGAGGTCGCGCAGCTGCTCGGCTGTGACAGCGCGGCGGTGATATTTACCTCGGGTGGCACCGAGGCAAACAACCTGCTGTTGAAAGGTTACGTGGATCGCGGCAGTAAGCGACCGGTTATCAGCAGCCGGATCGAGCATTCGAGCGTTCTCGAGCCTTTGCGGCAGCTGCAGTCAGAAGGTGTTGAAGTCATATTGCTCGATTCCGGTCCTGATGGGCAGGTCGACCTGGAGGCGGCGCGACCGCTGGTCGAAAACTCGGATGCGCAACTGTTATCGATTATTTACGCAAACAATGAAACCGGCGTCATTCAGCCGCTGCAGGCCCTGGTCGAGATGGTCGATCGCGAGACCTGCCTGATACATAGCGATGCCACCCAGGCAATCGGCAAGATTCCGCTCGACCTGTCGCAAATGGCCATTGATGCCGTCAGTTTTTCCGCGCACAAGCTGCGTGGTCCCCAGGGCGTAGGCGCACTGGTGGTTAATAGCAAACCCAGGCAGTTACTGATCAGTGGCGGCGACCAGGAAAACAGGCGCCGCGGCGGTACCGAGAACGTGGCCGGCATTGTCGGACTGGGCAAGGCGGCGCAGATGGCGCGCCTTGAAATGGATCATAAACACCACCATTTAACACAGCTTAGAGACGCGTTCGAGGCGATGCTCGCCGATATCCCCGGCAGTATCGTGTTTGGCCAACAGGCGCCAAGGTTACCGAATACGACTTACTTCGCCCTGCCGTATTACCATGGCGAAACCCTTTTAATGGAGCTTGACCGCGCGGGATTTGCACTGTCGAGCGGTTCCGCCTGCCATAGCGCGGTCACCGAACCCAGCCACGTACTCAAGGCGATGGGCGTAGACGACAACCTGGCGTTAAATGCGGTCAGGGTCAGTTTCGGCATGGACAACAGCCTGCAGGATGCGGAACAATTGGCAGCTAGACTTCAGCAACTGGTAGACAGCTTACCGGCGGTTATTCGCCAGGCAGCGGGATAAAGAGACAGACATGGCAATTCATCTTAGCGATATAGCAGCATCGAGAGTGCAACACTTTCTGCAAAACCGCGGTAAAGGCATTGGTTTAAGGCTTGGTGTGAAAACGACCGGCTGCTCCGGGCTCGCTTATGTCATCGAATTCGTCGACGAGTTACAGGAAGGTGACGAGGTTTTCGAAACCAAGGGCGTCAAGGTTGTCGTCGACCAGAAAAGCCTGATGTTTCTCGACGGCACCGAGGTCGATTTTGCCAAGGTAGGCCTGAACGAGGGATTTCAGTTCAAAAATCCCAACGCTAAGGACGCCTGCGGTTGCGGT
>CALJQI010000214.1 GCA_937980285.1 uncultured Gammaproteobacteria bacterium
GAGATCAGCGAGGGAGACAAGCGCATACTATTGATCGACGGCGTCGCCATTCCCTACGCGCTGGCGCGACTTCCCGCCGCCGGTGAGAATCGGGGTAATATCGCTGCCGGCGCAACCACGCGCGGGCAAGCGCTTAGTAAACGCGACCAATGGCTATGCGAACAGGTGGGTCCCGAGCTACGCGCGCGCGGCCTTTTGTTCGTCGGTATCGACGTAATCGGCGACTACATTACCGAAATCAATGTAACCAGCCCGACCTGCATCCGTGAGCTCGACCGCGATTTCGGTCTTAACATCAGTGCCGAACTGTTTGCGTGCATCGAGCGCCGCATTTCCGCTTAAGCCGCTGGCTGCTGCTGTTGGCCATTGCGCTCGGCGGCTGCGAGCGCAAACAGCACCTGGTCGAACAGCGATTGCTCGAGTTCGGTACCATCATCGAAATCACGATGATCGCCGACGACCTGCAGCAGGCCGAGTCACTGCTAGGTGAAATCGAACACCGGCTACGCCGCTTTCGCGGCCAGTGGCACGCCTGGGAGGACAGCGATTTAACCCGCTTCAACGATCAATTACAGCGTAACGGCCAGGCCCGGGTGCCGGACAGCCTGGCCGAATTGCTGCAGTTGTGCTTCGACTACCACGCCGCCAGCGAGGGCCTGTTCAATCCCGCACTCGGCAAGCTGATCGCGGCCTATGGCTTTCACGACGGCGAGTTCGATCCGGCGGCTGTCGCCAGGATCAGACGCGATCTGCCCGATATGCATGATCTGAAAATCGATGCCGGGCTCGCGCGCAGCCGCAATCCCGAGTTGCAAATCGACCTTGGCGGGATCGCCAAGGGGTATGCGATTGGACTGATTGGCGAGTTTTTACGGGACAGCGGCATCGACAACTTTATCGTCAACGCCGGTGGCGACATGCAGATTGCAGGCGACCGTTTTGGCCGTCCCTGGCGGCTCGGCATCCAGAACCCGTTCGCGCCGGGCGTCATCGCAAGTCTCGAACTGCGCGGCAACTACAGCCTGTTCACGTCGGGAAACTATCACCGGCAGTATCGGCGTGGCGAGCGCTTGACGCATCATATCATCGACCCGAGAAGCGGCGAATCGTCGCGCGGGCAGAGCTCGGCGACGGTGCTGGTCGGCGATCCGGTGCTGGCCGACGTTGCCGCAACCGTGCTAATGATCGACGAGATCCACAAAAACGGCAATTTAGCGCTATCCTTAGGCGTAACCGACTTTCTGCTAGTCAGCGAGTCGCGACAGCTGATGGCAAGTCGCTCTTTTTACGACAAGCTTAAAATCGACGCACCATGGCCTGTTAAAATTGTTAACTAATTCAACGAGTTTTACTGGTTATCTAGAATAATTCTTGGCACAATAGACACCCAATATGGCTCACGCTCAAGTAATCCAGCCGCGCATCACCGCCAGTGACCGACTCGGTTTCACCCTGTTCCTGGCGTTGACACTGCATGCCATCGTCGTGCTGGGCGTCGGATTTACCCCGTCGGATCACAGCAACGCCGAGCCCTTGCCAAGCCTCGATATCATTCTCGCCAATTCAAAGTCCTTTGAAGAAGTCGAGAATCCCGATTTCCTGGCGCAGGAAAATCAGGTAGGCGGCGGTAATGCCGACGATAAGGCGCGCCCCAGCGCACCGGTTTCCGCCAATACTCCGATCGACCAGAAAGGCCTTGAGGACAAGGACCGGGTCGAACGACGCAGGCAACAGCTGGCCATCAGCAACCTGTATTACCTGACACAACAGGAATCGGACAGCCTGGTGCAGAAGCAGCAACAGCAGCGCGCGAAGGATTCTAACAGCAAGCAGGCCAGCGAAACCGAACAGCGCGAAAGCAAGATCGCTCGTCTGCAGGCGGAAATTCGGCAAATGACAATCGATTATGCCAGGCGGCCGAAAATCATTACCCTGACCGCGAGCACTCGCAAGGCGGTCGAAGCCAGCTATCTCGCCGGCTGGGTGCAGAAAATCGAGCACACCGGCAATCTGAACTACCCGCAGGAGGCCCGGATCAACAATCTCGACGGTCGGCTGCGCATGAGCGTACGCCTGAATGCGTCTGGAGAAGTGCTCGACATGCAGATTACCGCTTCCTCGGGAACATCGGTACTGGACGAGGCGGCGCGCCGCATTTTGCGCATGGCGCAGCCGTTCGCACCGTTTTCCGAAGAATTGAAGGAGCGCGCCGATCAAATCGTCATCATCAGGACCTGGGATTTCAAAAGCAATCGCTTTAGGACCCAAAGCGGAGTAAGCTAACGCCTGTTAATGAACCAGCAAACAGCCAGTCTCGTCGACAAATGCCTGATTGCAACACCAGCAATCAAGGACCCCATTTTCGCCTCCAGCCTTGTCTACATGTGCGAACACAGCGAAAACGGCAGCATGGGCCTGGTGGTCAACCACGAAACCTCGCAGGTGCTGGAAGACATCTTCAGCCAGTTGAACATCACCTGTAACGACGAAGCAATCAAAAACCAGCCGGTTTATATCGGCGGCCCGGTACAGCTCGAACAGGGCTTCGTGCTACATTCCAGCCCCGGCCACTGGCAAAACAGCGTCGAGGTTTCCAGCGGCGTCAACCTGACCAGTTCGGTCGACATCCTGCAGGCCATTGCCGACGGCAACGGACCCGAGGATTACCTCGTTATTCTCGGCTTTTCCGGCTGGGCCTCCGGTCAGCTCGAATCCGAATTGCAGCAAAACTCCTGGCTGACCTCTGCCTGCAACCCCGATCTGCTGTTTCATGAAAAACCCGAAGACAAGTGGCAGGTCGCCTTCGATTCACTCGGTTTCGATTTGAGTTCGCTCTCCCCGGTCAGCGGCAACGCCTGATTCAGCAGTACATGGCTGAAGCGATAAAAACCGTCATCGGTTTCGATTTTGGCACCCACTGGATCGGCCTTGCGGTCGGGCAGACCCTGACCCGCCAGGCCAGCCCGCTGGAGGCGGTGAAAAACGGCGACTGGAAGGGCATCGAAAAAGTTTTGCAAAGCTGGCGACCCGATCTGCTAATTGTCGGACTACCGTTGAACATGAAGGGCGAGCAGCAGGAAATGAGCAAACGCGCGCAACGTTTCGGACGCCAGCTCGAAGGACGCTTCGGCATTCGTGCCGAATTCGTCGACGAACGCCTGACCACGCGCGAGGCCTACCAACTGGCGATCGAAATCCAGCGTAAAAAATCGAAGACCGAAATCGACTGCCTCGCCGCCGCACTGATCACCGAGTCCTGGCTGCGCAACCAGGAAAATCCAGTTAACGGGCCGCCGGCATAGCTACTCGCGCCTGTCCGCGTGGCCGCAGCGACCTGAGGCATGGTCCTTAAACTCATATCGCCAGATAAATTCGGATCTTCTTCACCCCGCCTTTATGGCGCGGGTAGCTATACCGACGCCCCTCGATGATTGCATTCTTGCAGGATAGATCTCCCACGGCTTTCTCCGCGGAGAGATATCTATTTATTCGACAAGTAAATTTTTCTAGCTCCGGAATCGCATTTGAATTCCGCCAATGCGAAGGGCGGCCGGCGCAGTCACTCGCGCCATAAAGGCCGGGTGCCGGAAAACCGAAGTCCCGTGGAAAGCCGTAAAGCAACCGCCACGCCAAGCCCGCCACCGTCCACCCGGACAGGCGCGAGGGAATGTGCCGGCCGGCCGCGACGAACGAATCTATCTCGGCTGAAATATCTCTCAATATTTCCTGCACGGCTGCGAGGAGGCAATTAGCGGGAGGTGCTGTATTCGGATTGAATTTATGCTATAAAGCGACCGCACGAACCAGTGGAGTTTAAG
>CALJQI010000215.1 GCA_937980285.1 uncultured Gammaproteobacteria bacterium
AACGACGTCCAGCTGGTGCGTCGCATGCTGCCGTATTCTTAGGGGGATAGAGTTATGCCAAGAGTAAAAAGAGGCGTTACCGCACACGCCAAGCATAAGAAGGTTCTGGATAAAGCCAAGGGTTACCGCGGTGCTCGCAGCAAGGTATTTCGCGTTGCCAAGCAGGCCGTCACCAAGGCGGGTCAGTACGCTTATCGCGACCGTCGCCAGAAGAAGCGCCAGTTCCGCGCGCTGTGGATTGCGCGTATCAACGCCGGCGCCCGTGAAAACGGCATGTCTTACAGCGTTTTCATGAATGGCCTTAAGAAAGCCTCGATCGAGATCGATCGCAAGGTGCTTTCCGATATCGCCATTTTCGACAAGCCTGCATTCACCGCGCTGGTCGAGAAGGCCAGGGCGGGCCTGGAGGCCGCCTAGGCTTTGAGTTTCGATGTGGCGGGGAGCTGCTCTCCCCGCCGCTGACGACAACTACCGACACGTGTCTCTGGATCTCGAAAAACTGCTGGAGCGAGCCTCCGATTCCATTAGCCAGTCCAACGATATGGCGGCGCTCGATGCCGTGCGCGTGGCTTACCTGGGCAAGAAAGGCGAAATTACCGCGCAGTTGAAAAACCTGGGCCAGTTGCCGGCCGAGGAACGGCCTGCCGCCGGGCAGGCGATCAACCAGCTCAAGGTGAAAATCCAGCAATTGCTGGAAGCGCGAAAATCGGCGCTCAGCGATGCCGCGATCGCATCGAAGCTGGCAAGCGAAACCGTCGATATCTCGCTGCCCGGAAGGCACAGCGCCAGCGGCGGCTTACACCCGGTCACGCTGACCATGAACCGCATCGACCGGATGTTCGGCAAACTCGGTTTCGATATCGCCGAGGGCCCCGAGGTCGAAGACGATTTCCATAATTTCGAGGCGCTCAATATTCCCGAGCATCACCCGGCGCGGGCGATGCACGATACCTTTTATTTCGACGACGGGATGCTGTTGCGCACACACACCTCGCCGGTGCAAATCCGCGTCATGGAAAACCAGGAGCCGCCTTATCGCGTGATCGCGCCCGGCCGGGTCTACCGCTGCGACTCGGATCTGACGCATACGCCCATGTTCCACCAGGTCGAGGGCCTGCTGGTCGACGAGGACGTCTCTTTCTCGGTGCTGAAGGGCACGCTGGAAGAGTTCCTGAAGATGTTTTTCGAGCAGGATGACCTGAAAACCCGCTTCCGGCCGTCTTATTTTCCGTTCACCGAGCCATCGATGGAAGTCGATATCAGCTGCGTGATGTGTTCGGGCAACGGTTGTCGCGTCTGCAGCCATACCGGCTGGCTGGAAGTGCTGGGTTGCGGCATGGTGCATCCGGAACTGTTTCGCCATACCGGCGTCGACGCCGAGAAATACACCGGCTATGCCTTCGGCATGGGTGTCGAACGGCTGGCGATGCTGCGTTACGGGGTCAACGACCTGCGCCTGTTTTTCGAAAACGACCTGCGCTTCCTGCAGCAATTCACCTGAGCGGGCCCGGGCTATGGAAATAAGCGAAAATTGGCTGCGCGAATGGGTGAATCCCGATATCGACAGCGATACCCTGGCCAGCCAGTTGACCATGGCCGGGCTCGAGGTTGGCAGCTTGCGCAGCGCGGCGCCGGCCCTCGGCAATATCGTGGTCGCGCAGGTGACCAGTGTTGAAAAACATCCCGATGCCGACAAGCTGAACCTGTGCCAGGTCAGCGACGGCGAGGCCAGTTACCAGGTCGTCTGCGGCGCGAGTAACGTACGCGGCGGGCTGAAAGTGGCCTTTGCCCGCGTCGGCGCCGAACTGCCGGGCATCAAGATTAAAAAAGCCAGGCTGCGCGGGGTTGAATCCGAGGGCATGATTTGCTCGGCCGCCGAGCTGCAGCTGGCCGAATCGTCCGAGGGCATTCTCGAGTTACCCGAGGATGCGCCGCCGGGGCTTGCCATCGTCGATTACCTGGGCCTGGTCGACAATATTATCGACATCGAACTGACCCCGAACCGCGGCGATTGTCTCAGCATCGCCGGCGTGGCCCGCGAAGTCGCGGCAATCAATAAGATGGCGCTGCAGGAAAGCGGCGAAACCAGCGTCGCGCCGATGATCGACGATGACTTTCCGATCGAGCTGGAAGCGCCGCAGCATTGCCCGCGCTATGTCGGGCGAATCATCCGCGGTATCGATCCGCAGGCTCGAACACCGATCTGGATGCAGGAAAAGCTGCGCCGTTGCGGCCTGCGCCCGATCAGCCCCGTGGTCGACGTCACCAACTACGTGATGATGGAGCTCGGACAACCGATGCATGGTTTCGACTTCGACAAGCTCGATGGCGGTATCCGCGTGCGCCTGGCCGAAGCCGGCGAAAAGCTGGCTTTACTCGATCAGAGCGAGGTTGAATGCCGCGAATCTACGCTGTTGATTGCCGATCATAGCGGCGGTGTGGCGCTGGCGGGCATCATGGGCGGGCTGGATAGCTCGGTGCAGGCCGAGACACGCAACATTTTCCTCGAGGCGGCTCATTTCACTGCCATCGAACTGGCCGGCAAGGCGCGACAGTTCGGCATGCATACCGATGCATCTCACCGCTTCGAGCGCGGTGTCGATGCGCAATTGCCGCCGCTGGCAATGCAGCGCGCCACCGAACTGCTGCTGCAGATAGCCGGCGGCGAGGCGGGCCCGTTGATCGATGCGGTTGCCGACGAGCAGATGCCATCGACGCCGGAAGTGAACTTACGCTATCCGCAGGTAAATCGCTTGCTCGGTATCGATGTCGCGCGCGAGGAGGTCGGCGATATTCTGGGTCGCCTGAACATGCAGATCGCCGAGCAGGACGACGGATGGCGCGTGCAGCCGCCCAGTTATCGCTTCGATATCAATATCGAGGCGGATCTGATCGAAGAGATCGGCCGCCTGATCGGCTACAACAATATCCCTGGAAGCCGCGAGGCGTCGCATATTCGGATGGATAGCTTTTCCGAGCGTCAGGTCAGCGTTAACCGTATTCGGGATCTGATGGTCGACCGCGGTTACTACGAAGCCGTGACCTATTCCTTTGTGTCGCCTGAACTGCAGGATATTCTCGATCCGGGACGGCAAACCCTGCCGTTGGCCAACCCGATTTCGTCGGATATGTCGGTGATGCGCACACGCCTGTTACCGGGTCTGGTGCAGGCGCTGCAGCACAATCTGAATCGCCAGCAAACGCGTGTCCGATTGTTCGAAACCGGCTTATGTTTTATCCCGGGCGCGAACGGCCTCGAGCAAACGCCGCATATTGCCGCGGTGATTAGCGGAAACCGGGTGGAAGAGGGGCTTTACGCCGGCGACGGCGGCGTGGATTTTTACGATATCAAGGGCGATCT
>CALJQI010000216.1 GCA_937980285.1 uncultured Gammaproteobacteria bacterium
GGCAACGATATCAACATGTTCGCCTACACGCTGTCGCTGATGGTCGGTACCGCCGGCCTGCCGCACGTAATCATGCGCTTCTTTACCGTGCCTTCGGTCAAGGCGGCACGCGCTTCCGCCGGTTACGCGCTGGTCTTCATCGCGATGCTGTACACGGTCGCGCCCGCGGTCGGCGCCATGGCCCGTCTCAACCTGATGAACACAATCGAACCCGCTCCCGGCCAGAACCTGTCCTACGAGCAGCGTCCGCAGTGGTTCAAGGACTGGGAAAAGACCGGTCTGCTGGTATTCGAGGACAAGAACAACGACGGCAAGATTCAGTACGTCGCCGACAAGTCGGCTAACGAAATGGTCAAGGTCGACCGTGACATCATGGTGCTGGCCAACCCGGCGATCGCGGGTCTGCCCAACTGGGTAATCGCGCTGGTCGCGGCGGGTGGACTGGCGGCCGCGCTGTCGACCGCGGCCGGATTGCTGCTGGCGATATCGTCGGCCATCTCGCACGACTTGATGAAGGGCGTGATAACCCCGGACCTGTCCGAAAAGAACGAACTGATGGCGGGGCGTATCGTGATGACGATCTCGATCCTGTTCGCCGGCTATCTCGGGCTTAACCCGCCCGGCTTTGCGGCCGGGACGGTGGCGCTGGCGTTTGGACTCGCCGCGTCATCGATCTTCCCGGCGATAATGATGGGTATCTTCTCCAGGAAAATCAGCGGCAAGGCCGCGGTATGGGGAATGTGCGCGGGCATAGGCGTGACCATGCTCTACGTGTTCCAGCACAAGGGCATCATGTTCATACCGGGCACCTCGTTCCTCGGCGGCATGGATGCCAACTGGTTCCTCGGCATTTCGCCGAATGCCTTCGGTATCGTCGGCGCGCTCGTCAATTTCGCGACCGCCTTCGTGGTCAGCAAGATGACCGGCCCTGCACCTGTCGAAATCCAGGAGATGGTGGACAACTTCCGCGCTCCGGGAGCGGCCGCTGCGGCGCATGCGCACTAACGGCTACCATCCGGTACATTCCGAGTGGTAACATTGAAAGGCCCCGCAAGGGGCCTTTTTTTCGCATCAGGCAAATGAACAGAGACAAGAAAATCGCGTTTATCCTGGCGCCCTTCCTGCTGATTGGCGGTTGGGTAGCAACCGACCTGTACCTCGAGTCGGAGGACTCGCCGACGCAGTTGTTCCAGCTCGAAGCCACGGGAGAATGCCGGCTGTTCGATGGAGACTGTATCCTGCAGTCGGGCGATATGCAGGTCAACGTCACCGACGCCCAGGGTCTCACCCGGGTCAACACCAGTTACCCATCCGACCGCGTCGCGTTGTCGCTGGTTTACCGCGACGGACAGGAGGTTATCTATGACCTCGAGCAGCTCGCCAACCCGCAGTACTGGGAGCGGCAAACCGACATTCGCGACGCGATGGCCGGCTCGAGCAAGGCGGACATGCTGCGCATCGTGGTGCAGGTCAAGGGCAAGAACTTCTTCGGCGAATTCAGCCCGGCCGGGTCGAAGTAACAGGAGCTATTTTACAGCGCAATGGAAATCGAACTTGTAGAAATACGGGATTTCGTCTCGCAACACCACCCTTTCGATGAACTCTCTATCGATTTGCTCAACGAGCTAACCGGGATGCTCGAGGCGCGCTACCTGCGCCGCGGAGACGTTTTTCCACCGCGCGACAACAAGGCCTCATACCTCTACATGGTTCGCTCCGGCGCGATCGAGCTGCACGACGACAGGAACCAGTTCATGGGCCGCCTCGGCGAGGGCGATCTCTACACCCGGCAATGCCAGCTAACCGGCAGCGACTATTCGTCACGGCACACGGCGCTGGAGGATAGCCTGCTTTACCAGCTCAGCTGCGAAAATCTTAAAGCCCTGTGCGCGCGCGACCAGGAATTTTGCCATTACTTCGAGGCCAATCCCGGCGAGCGCATGCGTCTCGCCGCGACTTATGCCGCAGCCAACACCGACATCGACGTTTCCGGCATGACCATCGAGATCGGCGAACTGGTGAAAAGAGCGCCGATCATTCTCGACGTCGGCGTGAGCATTCGGCAGACCGCGCAGGCGATGACCGAGGAAAACGTGTCGTCGATCATGCTGGCCCGCGATGGCGAACTCGCCGGTATCCTCACCGACCGCGACCTGCGCCGCCGCTGCGTCGCCGCGGGCGTCGATTTCGATCGCCCGGTGACCGATATCATGACCTCGAACCTGTTGACCATGCGCAGCGACGATCTCGTGCTGAACGCGTTGATGACGATGACCCGCTCGCATATCAATCACATACCGGTGGTCGATGACGGCCATGTCGTCGGCATGCTGACCGCCAGCGATCTGACCCGCAACAGCAGCGCCAACCCGGCCTACATGAATACCGAGATTCGCCGCGCGGCTTCCGTCGACGAGCTGAAAATGATTCTGCAGCGGCTGCCGGAGCTGCAGCTGCTGCTGGCCAATTCGGGCATATCGGCGCGCCATATCGGCGAAACCATTTCCTCGATTACCGACGTGTTGACCACGCGCCTGATCGAACTCGCGCAAGCCGATCTTGGGCCGGAACCGGTACCCTTCGTCTGGGTCTGCGGCGGCTCGCAGGCCCGTCACGAGCAGAGTTCGCATTCCGACCAGGACAACGCGATGATCATTTCCGACCAGGCGAGCGAGCAGCATATGCCTTATTTCGCCGAGCTCGCGAAGCGGGTTTGCGATGGACTGGACGCCTGCGGTTTCATCTATTGTCCCGGCGACGCGATGGCGATGAACGAGCAGTGGCGGCAGACCCAGTCGGTGTGGCGGGGTTATTTTCGCGAATGGATCGAGCAACCCGAGCCGATGGCGCTGATGCTTTCCTGCATCTTTTTCGATTTGCGGCCGGTGCACGGCGATTTCTCGCTGCACAAAGAGTTGCAAAACATGATTCTCGAACTGACCGAGAAAAACAGCGTTTTCATCGCGCACATGGTAAGTAATGCCCTCAAGCATCGACCGCCGATCGGTTTTTTCCGCACCTTCGTGCTGATCCACGACGGTGAACACGACAACACCTTCGATTTAAAGCACCGCGGCATCGTGCCGATTACCGATATCGCGCGGGTGCTGGCGCTGGCCGAAGGCGTCGGCCGGGTCAACACCAGCGAACGCCTGAAGGCAATCGCCGGGACTCGCTCGATGAGCCCCGAAATGTCGGAAAACCTGCTCGATGCGCTGGAATTCATCGCCAGCCTGCGACTCCGCCACCAGGCCGATCAAATCCGCAACGGCGTCGATTCGGACAATTTCCTGCCGCCGGACATTCTGTCTTCGCTGGAACGCAAGCATCTGAAGGACGCTTTCGAAGTCATCAAGGACGCGCAGGAAGCTCTGGGCGGCCGATACAAGCTGAGTTGAATATGCTGGACCTGCTTCGATCGGCGGACAAGCGGCGGCAGCGAGCACTCAGGCAGGCCAGCCACCCGGTGATGCAAAGCTACCTGTCGAATCCCTTTCCATCGGAAAAGGTCGACTGGAAATCGGCGCCGATCATTTCGCTCGACTTCGAAACCACCGGGCTGAATCCGCGCAATCACCAGCTTCTGAGCTACGGCTGCATCGAGATTTCCAGCGGCGCCATCGTCTTCGGCAGCGCCAGGCAGGAACGCATCCGCAGCGACGCCGTGATTCCCGAATCCTCGGCCGTAATCCACGGCATCACCGACGACGCGGCTCGCGCCGGCCGGCCGATAAAGGAAGTTTTGCCCGAACTGCTGGCCAGGCTAAGCGGCAAGCTGTTGCTGGTGCATTACAAGCCAATCGAGCTCGGCTTTCTCGATGCCGTCTGCCGTTCGCTCTACGGCTCGCCGTTCCTGATTCCGACTATCGATACCCTGGAGCTGGCGCAGCGCGTGCTGAAGCTGCGCGATTACGGCGTGGGGCCCAACCAGCTGCGGTTGTTCAACCTGCGCGATAAATACGGCTTGCCGCGATACAGCGCGCACGATTCGCTCTACGACGCGATTACGACTGCCGAGTTATTTCTCGTGCTGGCCGCGGAGATATCGCCCAAAGAGGAGCTTCGTCTCGGTCAATTGCTGAGCCGCTGAGGTCGCGGCTCTTCGATCGCGGGCGGTGACGGCGTTTTCGGCTTGCTGTCAGCTCCGCGGCAGCTTGTTATCCGGGTCGTAGAGCGGCTTGTAGCCGACCGCGGCGACGCGCATGGTGAACTGTTCACCGAGGTACTCGGTGGTCAGCTCGCGGCCTTCCTCGCAGTAGTCGTTTGGCAGGTAGCCGAGACCTATGTTCTTGCCGATGCTGGGACCGAAGGCGATGCTGCTGACATAGGAGCGGCGCCCCCTGGAGTCGATCGGCACCTCGCCGCTTGCCGGGTCGATCAGCGGCAGCTGGCCCACCGGATAGCGTGCAATGCCATTGGAGTCGACGTTGTCGTCCATTACCAGCGTGCACAAATAGGCGGCCTGGCTTTCGAGCTCGCGCTGCTCGAGGTAGGGCGCCTTGCCGTGGAAATCGGCCTGCTTGACCACGGGGCGGGCGAGGCCGGCCTCGTAGAGGTTGTACTCGGTCAGCAGGTCGGCGTTTTGCAGGCGCAGGCTCTTTTCCATGCGCCGCGTGTTGGCGTAGGTTTCGATACCGACCGGGGTCGCGCCCTGGGCGTA
>CALJQI010000217.1 GCA_937980285.1 uncultured Gammaproteobacteria bacterium
GATTTTTTCACCCACTGCCGCAGGCACCAGTTCGAATTTGCGCCCGTCTTTGGCAACGTAGGTCGCAATCGCAAGCTGCCCCTGAATGAGTTGCTTCTTTTGCGCTTCGGTCACTAAAATCTTTTTCACCTTGCGTTTGTAGATAAAGCTATAGGCATGTTCGCCCTGGCTCCGGTCCTGCCTGTTATTGTCGATCAATTGTCTTGCCTGGGCCGCGAGTTCTTTTTGCCTGGCCGCTTGCTGCCGCTTCTGGTTGAGTTCGCGATCGCGTTGCGCCTTTCTATCCGGCTCCTGCTGTCGTGAATTCGAAGCAGCGCCTTTCTTTTTGTGACTTTTGCGTGTCAGGTTGTCTTTTCTGTTTTTTTCGCGGTTGGCTTTGGCAACCGCTTTCTGGTCCACCAGCCCGGCCTTGAGCAATTGATCCTGTAATGAAGACATGACACGTTAATTTAAATTTCAAGAGTTCGTTATGGTAAACCGGGTTAAGAAACCAGTGAAGAGAATTAACCGCGAAACCGGTATTTATCCGAAGCGGATATGTTAGTCGATACTGCTGAACTGCCGGGTTTCAGGACTGATTTTGCGCCGCCAGCTGGGTTAGCCAGTTGACCACGATTTTGGCCTCGCGGCGGGCGATATTTTTTGCAGGTTGGCGCAGATAATAATCGGTCGACAGCTGTAGCGGCTTCGAGAAAACTTCCACCAGTTCTCCCGAACGCAAATGGCGGTCGATGAAAGGCCTGCGACCGAGCATGACGCCATCACCGCGCAGCGCCGCTTCGAGCGCGATCAGCGAGCCGTCCACCGATAGTCCTCTCGGGATAACCGTGTCGTCGTTTCCGTGCTGTCGAAACCACCGGTGCCAGTCGTCGTCGTAGCCGAGCACGTGAATCAACTCCAGTTGCAGCAAGTCATGCGGTCGCTTTGGCCGCTCCCTGTCGGCCAGCAGGGATGGCGAGCACACCGGCGTAATAGTCGACGTCAGCAGCTTTTCCGAGTTGGCATCGATGCTGCTATCGCGTGCTATGAAAATCTGCAGGTCTGAATGCGCCGAGGCCTGGCGATCATGAATTTGATCCAGCGTTTTTATGCGTAATTCGATTTCCGGGTGAAAGGTTTGAAACGACTTGAGTTCGGGTGCAAGCCAGAGTGTCGCCACGCTGGCGCTGCAATGCAGGGTCACGACCTGGTTCTGGCGTACCGGGAACAACTGGTCGGTGACCGTATCGAGTCGATCGAGTGCTTCGTGCACCGCATCGAAGTATGCCTGCCCGCTGCCGGTCAGGGACAATCTGCGGTTGTGCCGTACAAACAGTGGCGTGTTCAGGTAATCCTCGAGCTGCCGGATTTGCTGGCTGACCGCGGCCTGTGAGATTTTGAGATCCGCCGCCGCCTGTGAAAAGCTGAGCCGGCGACCAGCCGCCTCGAAGGTTCTCAGAATGTTTAATCGCGGACGTTTCAAAATTTTTTGAATAAGTTTTACTTATAGATATTGGCAGCATTTATTGTTTGACGCAAGTCGGGCCGCTACCTAGAGTTGTGCTTAGTGCGAATTATCCAGGGCGGCTACCGATGGACTTCTTTTCATACCTGAGCAGCGACGATATCCAGTATGTGCACGATGCCTCGCTCGAAATTCTGGATCAGGTCGGGTTACTTGTGCGTAATGAAAAGGCGCGCCGGCGTTTTGCCGAGCACGGCGCCGTGGTCGATCATGCGACCGAAATCGTGCGCATTCCCGCCAGCGTGGTTGAAAAATACCGTAAGCTGGTGCCGCCCACGATTACCCTGCGCGGGCGCGATCCCGCCTTCGACATCACTTTCCCGCGCAAGCTGCCGGTTATCGCCACCGCCAGTTCGGCACCGGATATCGTCGATCCCGTAACCGGCGTTACGCGTCGTTCGAGATCGGACGACATCGCCCGTATCGCCCACCTGGTCAACCAGCTGGAAGGCTTTGACCTGTTTTCGATTTCGACGCTGGCCGACGACGCGCCGAAGGATCAGTTCAGCCTGTCGCGCTTTTATCCGGCGCTGAAGAATTGCGTCAAACCCTGTCGCACCTCGGTTTACGATATTCGCGAAGCGCGCCAGGTGCTGAAGCTGGGCGAACTGATCGCCGGCTCCGCGGATGCCTTCTGGGAAAGGCCTTTCATCAACTTCGGTTATTGCTCGATCGTGTCGCCGCTGACGATGGATTTCGACAGTACCGAAACCCTGATGTTCTTTGCCGAAAACGATATCACCGCCTACGGCACGGTCGCGCCCATGGGCGGTCTCAGCACGCCGATGTCGCTGCCGGGTATGCTGACCTTGATGAACGCCGAGTGGCTGGCGGCGGCGACATTGGCGCAAATGTCGAAACCAGGCACCGCGCAGATATACAATTTTCTGCCCGTATTCGCCGATATGCGCGACGGCGCCTACGCGCCGGGTGCGATCGAGATCGGCATGATGAACTCGGCGGTATGCCAGATGGCGCGTTTCTACAATGTACCCTCGGGCGGTTACCTTGGTCTCACTAATTCAAAAATCAGCGACGCGCAGGCCGGTTTCGAAAAAGGCATGTCACCGTTGATGGGCGCGCTTTCCGGGGTCGATTTCATCGTCATGGGCGGCTTGCTCGATGCCCTTATGTCGTTTGATTTTGCACAGGCCACGATCGACAACGAGATCGCGTTGATGATCAAGCGCGTGCGCGAAGGATTCGGATTTTCCCGGGACAGCGCCTCGCTCGAGGAAATCAAGGAGACCGGCCCGGCGGGCATGTTCGCCGCTAACCCGGCGACCCTCGAGCGCATGCACAGCGCCACCTTTATGCCCGAACTGGCCGATCGCAAGCTGCGCGAACAATGGCAGCAGGAAGGTTCCTCGACCATCCATCAACGAGCACTGAACAAGGCTTTCGATATTCTGTCCTCGACCAACCCGGCGGCGCTTGAGCCCGATGTCGACGCCCGTATTCGCGCCGAGTTCGACGGCCTGGTCGCGGGCGATTCGGTGCTGCCCGAGGGCTGGAACCGGTTCGACGTCGGTGGCGCCACGGCGCAGCGTGAACGCCGCCCGAGCCGTCGCCGCGGTCGCAAGGCAAGTTAACGAGCCCCGATATATGACAAACTCTCTACCCGCAAGCGCGGCTATCGTCGTCATTGGCGGTGGCGTCATCGGCACCAGTATTGCCTATCACCTGGCCCGTTACGGCGCGCGCGACGTGATCCTGCTGGAAAAAGCGAGCCTGACGCTCGGCGCCACCTGGCATGCGGCTGGCCTGGTCGGACAGTTTCGTTCGCAGCAGAACCTGATGAGCCTGATGAACGACAGCGTTCGACTATTCGATGAACTGGCCGAGGACAGCGCGCAGGACCCCGGCTGGCGCAAGGTCGGCAGCCTGCGAATTGCGCAGTCGCAGGACCGCTGGAAAGAATTGCTGAAGTCGTTTTCCGCGGCCCAGGCGGTCGGTTTCGAAATGAACATGCTGACGCCGAGCGAGGCGCGCGA
>CALJQI010000218.1 GCA_937980285.1 uncultured Gammaproteobacteria bacterium
ACCCTCGACGACCGTAGCGGGCGCGTCGACGTGCGCGTGGTGCCCGACCTGCTGGCGCAAATCGAACCCATCCTGCAAAAGGACCTGGTCTGGGTGGTCGACGGCGGCATCGCCTACGACGATTTCAACAACGGCATCAAGCTGCGCGCATCGCAGGTGCAGTTGATGGACGATTTTCGCGCCGACAATGCGCGCGCGCTGCACATCACGCTGAACGGGCACGCCGGCGATGAACTTGATGACATCATCGCAGTGCTCGAGGGCTACAAATCGTCGAACGCGATGCCGGTGGTGTTTCACATGTGCCGCGACGATTACCAGTATCAGCTGCGCACCAACGGCAGTTGGTCATTGAAACCCGATGAAAACTGCCTGCTCGCCCTGCAGCGCTGCCTCGATCCCTCCGAGTTTTACTTCGAGTACCAGTAATTCGGGCTATAGCCGCGTGATTGACCCGAAAATGATAGCCCGGTATGGTGCCGGCGTTTATCAACGCTGTGGTCAACCATGCTTCGATATATTGCCTGGCGGTTGCTGTTCGAAATCTGCAATGTACGACGATTGTTCGGTCACGGGCGCGAACGGGTGCAATACCTGGCTTTCGGTGCCAACCTGAGCGATGCGGTCATGAACGAGCGGCGCATTCGGCCGTTTGCAATGAAGCCTTTCACGCTCAGGAACCACGGCCTGCGATTCGATCACCCGGCGCCGTGGACCGGCTGTGCCTACGCCTCGGCAGAAACCGCTGACGGAGAGTCGGTGCACGGATTTCTATACACCCTGTCCGCCAGGGATGCCGCGCGCATGGATTTCTACGAGGCGGTGCCGGTGATCAACCGCTACCGGCGTACCTGGGCCGAACAGGATGGCGAGCGGGTCTACTTTTATCAAACCAACCGTTCGACACCCGACCTGCGTCCGACCGAGGAATACCTGGGTTACATCGTCAAGGGGCTCGAGTCGCATCCCGGCGCCAGCGACGAGTACCGCCGGTGGATGGCGGCGACGCCGACCGCCGCACCGGGCAAATTCGTCTCCTCTTACCTGTGGAATCAGCCCGAAGGTCGCAATGGCGCCATACGCGCCCTGATCGATCTGTATCAGCGCGTCGTGCTGTTTGTTTTTCTGAAAGTCCTCTACCGCTACTCGCTGACCGCGATTTTCATTCGTACTTGAATCAGGGCGGCGATCTATGCCTGTCCGCTATTGCGCTCGGCGATTGCGACTACGGGGTGAAGATTTCGCCGTTTTCCGATGACTCCACGCTCATCAGGTAGAGGAAGGTGTCGACATGGTCCCGCGGCAGGGGCAGGTCGTCGTTTTCGTCGGCGGCGGGGTAGGCGCGCAGCTGCAGGCCGGTGCGGGTTTTGCCGGGATTGAAACAGTTCACGCGCAAGTTGCTGCCGGAGTATTCTTGCGCCAGCAATTGCGCCATGGATACTAATCCCTGCTTGCTGACCTGGTAGGCGTCCCAGTAAGCGCCCTGCTTGTCGTCGACCATGAACACAACCGAAGCGCTATCCGATCGAGCCAGTAGCGGCAGGCATGAGCGGGTCAGCAGGTAGGGCGCGTGCAGGTTGACCTGGTGCACCTGGTACCAGGTCTCGGCGTCGCTTTGCGCAAACAGCGTCGGTGCTCCCAGGCTCGCGGCGCAGTGGATCAAGCCATCGAGACGGCCCAGTTGCGATTCGATATTGTTTGCCAGCTCCTGGTAGTCGTGCTCGGTAGCACCTTCCAGGTTCATCGGGTAAATCGCCGGGGTGGGGTAGCCGGCCTGCTCGATTTCGTCGTACAGTCCTTCCACCATGCGCAGGTTGCGCGCCAGCAAAATCACCGTCGCGCCGTGCTGCGCCAGCGCCAGCGAGACAGCCTTGCCGAAGCCGCCGGTAGCGCCGGTCACCAGGATCGTTCTGCCCTCGAGCAGGTTGTCGGCTGGTTCGAAGCCTTCAGGTAAGCGCGTCATTTCTACCTCATCAATGCGTGTTGCAACAGGTCGGTGGGGCTGTCGATTATGCCGTCCGCGTTCCATCCCTCGATAGCGCCGGCATCTTCGATGTAGCCGTAGGCCGCCACCAGGGTTTTCATATTAGCCGCTTTGCCGGCGATGATATCGCGTTCGTCGTCGCCGACGTAAATGCAGTCGGCGCAGGCAATGCCGAGGCGTTCGGCGGCAACCTGTAACGGCTGCGGATGTGGCTTGCGGTTTTCCAGCGTATCGCCACCGATAACGACTGCGCAGCGTTGCGCCAGCCGCAGTTGCTCGAGCAGCGGATGGGTCAGCCATTCGGGCTTATTGGTGACGATGCCCCAGGGCATAGCACGATTCTCGATTTCGGCGAGGATGTCTTCATAACCGTCGAATAACCTCGAGTTCTCGGCGACAATGGCCCGGTAATGCTGCAGGAATCGCTGTCTCAGCGGTTCGATTTCGGCCTCCGGCACCTTGCCTTCGAAACCCAGCCGGGTCAAAACCAGGCCGCCCTGCGAAACGTAAGGGCGAAGGGATTCCAGCGGGATGGGGTCCAGATCTTCCTCGATCAGCAGGTTGTTGAGCGCCCCGCCCATGTCTGGCGCGGTATCGATCAGGGTGCCGTCGAGATCGAACAGAACTGCCTTAATCATCGAAGCGAGCGGACATCAGGTAGTTGACGTCGATATCCCTGCCGAGCGAATAATTTTTTGTCAGCGGGTTGTAGCTCATGCCGGTGGTATCGCACAGGCGCAGGCCGTTGGCGCGCAGTACCGAGGCCATTTCCGAGGGTTTGATGAACTTTTTGTATTCGTGGGTTCCGCGCGGCAGCATCCGCAGGATGTATTCGGCGCCCAGTATCGCCAGCGCAAACGATTTTGGATTGCGGTTCAGGGTCGACAGGATCAGCATTCCGTCCGGCTTCAGCAGGCGGCTGGCCGATTCGATGATCGAGGCCGGGTCGGGCACGTGCTCGAGCATCTCCAGGCAGGTAACGATATCGAATCCCGCGGCGTTGTCTTCGGCGAAGGCCTCGACGGTTGTCAGGCGGTAATCGATGTCCAGCCCGGATTCATGCAGATGCAGCTTCGCTACCTGCAGCGACAGGTCGGCCATGTCGATGCCGGTGACCCGTGCGCCTTTGTGCGCCAGCGCCTCAGCCAGTATGCCGCCGCCGCAGCCGACGTCGAGGATTTTTTTGCCGGCGATTGCCGAGGCCTGCTTTTCGATATAGTCGACCCGCAGCGGATTGATATCGTGCAGCGGTTTGAACTCGCTTTCGCGATCCCACCAGCGGCTCGCGATCGATTGAAATTTTTCAATTTCCGCGGCGTCGACATTTGCTTCTACTGACATATTCTAGCTCTTTATTTTTTGCGCCCAGGCGGCGGCTTTGGCAATGATCTCGGCGCTGTCCAGTCGACAGAATTCGAAATCCTTCAGTTGCGCGACGCCGTCGATCCAGACGTGCGATACCTGTCTGCTGGAAGCCGCGTAGGCAACTTGCGCAACCGGGTCATACAGCGGTTGCGTGTTCAGGCTGTTGAGATCGAGCGCGATCAGGTCGGCGTGCTTGCCGACTTCGATGCTGCCGATGCGGTCCGCCATGCCGAGCGCGCGGGCACCGTTGATGGTCGCCATCTCGATCGCCTGGCGCGCATCGCATGCGCTGGCGTTTCCGCTGCTGCCCTTGGCCAGAAGCGCGGCGGTGCGCATTTCGCCGAGCAGGTCTAGATCGTTGTTGCTGGCGGCGCCGTCGGTGCCGAGGCAGATGTTGACTCCCTGCTCGAGCAGGTCCGCTACCGGGCAGATGCCGCTGCCGAGCTTCAGATTGGACTCGGGGCAGTGCGCGACGTTAACGCCAGCCTCGGCGATGCGCTCTATTTCGAATTCGTCGAGTTCGGTCATATGCACCGCGATCAGGTTCGGATTCAGCAGATCCAGCTGATCCAGTCGTTGCAGAGGCCGCTGCCCGGTTTTCTGCTGCGCCTCGGCAACTTCATGGGCGGTTTCATGCACGTGCATATGCACCGGCACATCGAGTTCGCTGCTATACATGGCGATTTGCCGCAGCGGTTGGTCCGACACCGTATAGGGCGCATGCGGCGCGAAAGCGCTGCTGACCAGGCTTAGCTCGCGAATTTCATCGTGCACCGCCAGCGCCTTGTGCAGGTACTCGTCGGCGTCTTTTGCCCATGCGCTCGGAAAATCGAGCACGATCAGGCCGATTACGCTGCGCATGCCGATCTCCTGCGCGCAGCGCGCGGCTTCGTCCGGGAAGTAAAACATGTCGCTCAGGCAGGTGGTGCCCGAACGAATCATTTCGGCGGCGGCGAGACGAAAGCCGTCGGCGATGAAGGAGGGATCGACCCAGCGCGCCTCGGCCGGCCAGATGTGCTCGGTTAGCCATTGCATCAGCGGAAGGTCGTCGGCCATGCCGCGGAAAAGGCTCATCGGCGCGTGGGTGTGGCTATTGACCATCCCGGGCATCAGCGCGCAGCCCGGCAGGCGAACGATTTCGGCGCTTTGGTAGCAGTCGAGCTCGGCGATTTCATCGTTGGCGATCAGCGTCTGGATGCGGTTGTCTTCGAGCACCACGGCGAAATCGCGCAGGACTTCGAAGTCCGAATTCACGGTAATGGTCCAGTCGGCCTGGATGATTTGGTAACGATGCTGCATAGCCGAACCTTACAAGATTTGAGCACGACTTAAAACGGATATCGCAGCATTCATTACGGGTCCGTGACGATTTTTTTCGTTTATCGAATAAAACCCGTAAATCCGTTTATTTTCGCGC
Source organism: uncultured Gammaproteobacteria bacterium (assembly GCA_937980285.1). Lineage (GTDB taxonomy): Bacteria > Pseudomonadota > Gammaproteobacteria. The sequence goes on from CALJQI010000218.1 coordinate 4,767, forward strand.
AGGAGAGGCGATCTAAACGGTAGTCCTGACCCCGTGGTCTGTGATAAAATCCCGCAGATCGAAAATGAATCATTCCTGCGTCATTTCTTACCGTTGAGTTTCTAGTTTTATGGCTGATATCGCCAAGGAAGTATTTCCTGTCAATTTAGAAGACGAGATGCGCCAGTCGTATCTCGAATACGCCATGAGCGTCATCGTCGGGCGTGCCTTACCCGATGTGCGCGATGGTCTCAAGCCCGTGCATCGACGCGTCCTCTACGCCATGAGCGTGCTCGGCAATGATTTCAATAAACCCTACAAGAAATCGGCGCGCGTGGTCGGTGACGTCATCGGTAAATATCACCCGCACGGCGATACCGCGGTTTATGACACCATCGTGCGCATGGCGCAACCCTTCGCCATGCGTCACATGCTGGTCGACGGCCAGGGTAACTTCGGTTCCGTCGATGGCGATTCGCCGGCGGCCATGCGTTATACCGAAGTACGCATGTCGAAGATAGCGCACGAGCTGCTGGCGGACCTGGAAAAGGAAACCGTCGACTACCTGCCGAACTACGACGAGTCGGAACACGAACCCATCGTCTTGCCGACGCGGGTGCCGAACCTGCTGATCAACGGTTCCTCCGGCATCGCCGTCGGCATGGCGACCAATATCCCGCCGCATAATCTGGGCGAAGTCGTCAATGCCTGCATCTTGATGGTCGATCAGCCGGACGTCGAGATCGAACAGTTGATGGAGTGTATTCCGGGGCCCGATTTCCCGACCGCCGGCTATATCAACGGCGCGCGCGGAATTCGTGAAGCCTACCGCGGCGGCAAGGGCAAGATTTACCTGCGCGCGAGGACCCATTACGAAGAAGACAAGTCGGGCAAGCAAAGCATTATCGTCACCGAGTTGCCCTACCAGGTAAACAAGGCGCGCCTGCTGGAGAAAATTGCCGAGCTGGTCAAGGAGAAACGCCTCGAGGGCATTACCGGTCTGCGTGACGAATCCGACAAGGACGGCATGCGCATGGTGATCGAATTGCGCCGCGGTGAAATTGCCGACGTGATTTTGAACAACCTGTACAAGCAAACCCAGATGCAGAACGTGTTCGGCATCAACATGGTGGCGCTGGTCAACGGCCAGCCGCGTTTGCTCAACCTCAAGCAAATTCTCGATGCTTTCATCCTGCACCGGCGCGAAGTGGTTACCCGGCGCACGATCTTCGACCTGCGCAAGGCTCGAGACCGCGCGCATCTGCTCGAAGGCCTGGCCGTTGCGCTGTCCAACATCGATGAAATTATCGAGCTGATCAAGCAATCTCCGAGCCCCGCGATCGCCAAGGCCGGCTTGCTGGAAAAGGCCTGGTCGCCCGGCGTGGTCAACGAAATGCTGCAGCGTGCCGGCGCGTCGTCATCGCGGCCGGAAGGCATCGCCGATCATTTCGGGCTGGTCGACGATCAATATCGTCTGACCGAGAAGCAGGCGCAGGCAATTCTCGATCTGCGCCTGCACAAACTGACCGGACTGGAACAGGACAAGATCATTTCCGAGTACCGTGAGATTCTCGAAAAGATCGAGGACCTGCTCGACATTCTCAATCGAGACGAACGCCTGAAACAGGAAATCCGGCGTGAACTCGAGGAAATCAAAGAAGAATTCGAAGATCCGCGCCGCACCGAAATCATCATCGATCATTCCGACCTGACGGTCGAGGACCTGATCAGCGAGGAAGACGTGGTGGTGACCATCTCTCATCTCGGCTATGCCAAGGCGCAGCCGCTGGAGTCGTATTCCGCGCAGCGCCGGGGCGGCCGCGGCAAGGCCGCGACCAAGGTCAAGGACGAGGATTTTGTCGAGCAAATGTTTGCCGCCTCGACTCACGATACGCTGCTGTGCTTTTCCACCCGCGGCAAGGTTTACTGGCAAAAGGTTTTCCAGCTGCCGATCGGCAGCCGCACCTCGCGCGGGCGGCCGATGGTCAACCTGCTGCCGCTGGAAGATAATGAGCGTATCACCGCGATATTGCCGGTACGCGAATATCCCGAGGACAAGTTTATCTTCTTCGCCACCGCCAGCGGCAAGGTCAAGCGTACCTCGCTGTCGAATTTCTCGCGCCCGCGGACGAACGGTATTATCGCTCTCGATTTGCGTGACGAGGACAGCCTGATCGGGGTTCAGCTAACCGACGGTAATTCCGACCTGATGCTGTTCACCAGCGCCGGCAAGGGCATCCGCATCGACGAAAACGACGTCCGTGCGATGGGCCGCACCGCCGCCGGCGTGCGCGGTATCAAGATCAGGGACGGCGATGAAGTCATTTCGCTGATCGCGGTCGATTCCGACGATGGCCAGATCCTGTTTGCTACCGAAAACGGATACGGCAAGCGTACCCTGGTCAGCGATTTCTCGGTGCAGGGCAGGGGTGGCCAGGGCGTGATCTCGATCCAGACCTCGAAACGCAACGGCGCCGTGGTCGGTGCGATCAAGACCACCGGCGACGAGGAAATCATGCTGATCAGCAATAGCGGTACCCTGGTGCGCACCCCGTCGCAGGACATATCGACGCTCGGACGCAACACCCAGGGCGTCACCCTGATCAGGCTCGGAGAAAACGAGCAACTGGTGCAGATCGAACCGGTTGCGGCCAGCGTCGATGGTAACGGCGATGACGATGGTGACAGCGAAGATGACGGTTAGCGTGCATGGCTGACGACGCCCTCGACAAGCTGCGCGATAAAATCGACGCCATCGATGAGCAGTTACTCGAGCTGTTCAATCAACGTGCGAGCTGTGCGGTCGAGGTCGCCGAGGTTAAGCGCGAATTCAGCGACGGGGCAGACGACAGCATCGATTTTTTCCGACCCGATCGTGAAGCCCAGGTCATCCAGCGGATTAAATCGCTGAACCAGGGGCCCCTGAGTAACGACGAGGTGGGACGCCTGATTCGCGAAGTGATGTCTGCCTGCCTGGCGCTGGAGCAGCCGCTGAGAATTGCCTATCTCGGTCCCGAAGGCACGTTTACCCAAAGCGCTGCCCTCAAGCACTTCGGACATTCCGTTTCGACCATACCGATGAGCAGCATCCCGGATGTGTTCAGCTCGGTGGAGTCGGGACATGCCGACTACGGGCTGGTGCCAGTGGAGAATTCTACCGAGGGCGTCATCAGTCATACCCTCGACATGTTTATCGATTCCGGGCTCAAGGTTTGCGGTGAGGTCGAAATTCGCGTTCACCACCACCTGGCGTCGAAGTCGCAGGATGTCGCGAGTATCAAGCACATCTATTCCCACCAGCAATCCTTCGCCCAGTGCCGGCGCTGGCTCGACCAGAACATGCCGGGTATCGAACGCATCCCGGTCAGCAGCAATGCCGAAGCCGCGCGCCTTGCTAGTATCGAGGACGACGCGGCGGCAATTTGCGGATTACCGGCGGTGGAGATTTTCGAATTGAAAATCTGTTTCGAAAATATCGAGGACCTGTCCGATAACACCACGCGTTTCGTCATTATCGGCCAGCAGGATGTCGGTCCCAGCGGCAACGACAAGACCTCGCTGCTGATATCAACGCGCAACATACCAGGCGCCTTGCTGGGATTGTTACAGCCGCTGGCGGATCACGGTATCAGCATGAACAAGATCGAATCACGTCCGTCGCAGGGCGGTAAATGGGCCTATGTTTTCTTCGTCGATATCGACGGGCATCAGCAGGATCCCGATGTCGTCAAGGCGTTAAACGAGCTGAAACACCAGGCCGCGTTGTTTAAAATACTGGGTTCTTATCCTAAAGCCTCACTCTGAAACTTATGTCAGTCATTGATTCCGCGCTGGTGCAAATCAAGCAATTGCACCCTTATTCTCCGGGTAAACCGATCGAAGAACTCGAGCGCGAGCTCGGTATCAGCAATGCCATCAAGCTCGCCTCCAACGAAAATCCGCTGGGATGCTCACCGAAAGCGAGATCGGTGCTGGAACAGGCCAGCGAACACATCGAACTTTACCCCGATGCCAACGCGTATTACCTGAAGCAGCGCCTGGGCGAGAAACTCGGCGTCGACGAAAATCAGATCACCATCGGCAACGGTTCCAATGACGTGCTCGACCTGATTGCGCGCAGCTTTCTTGACGCCAGCGCGGAAGCGGTCATGTCGCAGTACGCCTTTATGGTTTACGGCATGGTGACCCAGGCCTGCGGCGCGAGCGCAAAAATCGCGCCCGCATGCGCACGCGATAGCGAATCTCCCTATGGCCACGATCTCGAGGCCATGGCCGGATTGATTAGCGATAAAACACGCGTCATCTTTATTGCCAATCCGAACAATCCGACCGGAACCTGGTTGCGCGCCGACGCGCTCGAGGCATTCATCGAAAATGTGCCCGATCATATCGCCGTCGTCGTCGACGAAGCCTATTTCGAGTATGTCGATCTCGATCAATACCCGGATACGATGCAGTGGCTGGAGCGCTTCCCCAACCTGATCGTGACCCGCACTTTCTCCAAGATTTTCGGGTTAGCCGGCCTGCGCGTCGGCTACTCGGTATCGAGCCCGGAGCTTTGCGACCTGTTCAATCGCGTGCGGCAGCCGTTCAATGGCAATAGCCTGGGGCTGGCCGCGGCCCGTGCCGCGCTCGATGACGATGTTTTTGTCGAGCAAAGCCGCCTGAGCAATGCCAGCGGCCTGCAATCGATGCAGCAATGGTTCGACGCCCGTGGAATCGAATACATTCCCTCAGCGGGAAATTTTCTCACCGTGTGTTTCGGCGACAGCAGTATGCAGATTTACCAGCAACTGCTAGAGCGCGGCATTATCGTCAGGCCTGTCGGCAATTACGGCATGGCGGATTTTCTGCGCATCAGTGTCGGTACCGAGCCGCAGTTGCAGCAACTTTACCAGGTGCTGAGAGAGCTTCTTTGATCGACAGGCTTGCCATCATCGGCGTGGGATTGATCGGCAGTTCGCTATCGCTGGCGTTGAAGCAGGCCGCTTCGGTTGGGCATGTCGTCGGTCATGGGCGCAACCTGCACAACCTCGAGAAAGGCATCGAACTCGGTGTTATCGACAGCTATGAAACAAGTATCGCCGATTGCGTCTCCGACGCCGATGTCGTCGTCGTCGCGGTTCCGCTGGGAGCGATGCCGAAAGTGTTTAGCGAA
>CALJQI010000219.1 GCA_937980285.1 uncultured Gammaproteobacteria bacterium
GGGACGTCCGCCGCCGCGGCCGCCGCATTGTTCTGCGACCAGGTTGGCGAGATCGCCGGCGCGAATGCGCTCGGATTCGGCTTTGGTAACCCCGGCAATTATAGACACCTTGCCGTTATCGCTGCTGGCGAGCACAACCGCGGCCGCGCCGAGCTTGTTTTTCAACTGGTCGACCGTTTCGCGCAATGTCTTTACATTGGCGCCGTCGAGACTGGCGGCAAGCACCTTGATGCCGTTGACTTCCTGCGCCTGCGAGGCCAGATCGCCGCCGGTTTGCGAGGCCAGCCTGGATTTCAGCGCCGCCACCTGTTTCTCCAGCGTACGATTACTCGCCTGCAGCTGCTCGATGCGCGGCAGCAAATCGTCGCGGCTGGCCTTGAGCCTTTGCGCGGCGGTATCGAGCCGGGCTTCGCTGTCGATGAAACGATTGACCGCGGCCTCGCCGGTAACCGCTTCGATGCGGCGTATGCCCGAGGCAATGCCGCTTTCAAAAACAATCTTGAACAGACCGATATCTCCGGCGCGCGGCACATGCGTACCGCCACAGAGTTCGATCGAGTCGGAACCGATCTTGAGCACGCGAACGACATCGCCGTATTTTTCACCGAATAGTGCAACGGCGCCGGAATTCTTTGCGGCCGCCATATCCATCAATTCCGCGCGGGTTTTCAGGTTGCCGCGAATCTGCTTGTTCACCAGGGTTTCGATTTCGGAAATCTGCCCAGGCTCGATCGGCTGGTAGTGCGAAAAATCGAAGCGTAACTTGTCGGCATCGACCAGCGAGCCCTTTTGCTGCACATGTTCGCCGAGCACCTGGCGCAAGGCGGCGTGCATCAGGTGCGTCGCCGAATGATTGAGCATGACGGCGCGCCGGTAATCTTCATCGATGCGAGCCTCGACCTGGTCGCCGTTGCTCAACTCGCCGCTGGCAAGCGTTCCGATGTGCAGAAAAACATCGTTCTGTTTTTGTGTATCGCTCACCTCGAACAGGCCGCCGCCAACCGAGATCGTGCCGATGTCGCCAACCTGGCCGCCCGACTCGGCATAAAAAGGCGTGCGATCGAGAATAACGATGGCCTGGTCACCGTTTTCGAGCTGATCGATAACCGCGTCGTTTTGCAGAATCGCGACCACATTGGCCTCTGCCGTCGGCTGTTCGTAGCCGAGAAACTGGCTGGCGGGGTAGTCGTCGAGCTTGAAGTCCTCGCCGACGGCGCTGAACTGGCTCGAGGCCCGCGCGCGTGATCTTTGCGCTTCCATTTCGACGTCGAAACCGGCCTGGTCTATGGACAGGCCCTTTTCACGCGCCACGTCGGCGGTCAGATCCACCGGGAAACCATAGGTATCGTAAAGCTTGAACACGGTCTTGCCATCGATGACGTCGCCCTTCATCGCACCGATGGCATCCTCCAGGATGCGCATACCCTGCTCCAGGGTTTCGGCAAAGCGCTGCTCCTCTTTTTGCAGTACGCGTTCGACGTGGCCACGATGCTTGCGCAATTCGGGGTAGGCATCCCCCATTTCCTGGTCGAGTGCTTCGACCAGCTTGTAAAAAAACGGCTGCTTGCAGCCGAGCTGGTGCCCGTGACGGGCAGCGCGTCGAATGATGCGCCGCAGTACGTAACCGCGGCCCTCGTTGGAAGGCAGCACGCCGTCGACAATCAGGAAGGCGCAGGAGCGAATATGGTCGGCGATGACGCGCAGGGATTTGTCTTCCAGGTCGCTGGTGCCGGTCAGCCCGGCGGCGGCCGCGATCAGCGACTGGAACAAATCGATATCGTAGTTGTTGTGCACGTTTTGCAAAATGGCGGCCAGGCGCTCCAGCCCCATACCGGTATCCACCGACGGCCGCGGCAGCGGTTCCATATTGCCCGCGGCATCGCGATTGAACTGCATGAAAACCAGGTTCCAGATTTCGATGTAACGGTCGCCGTCTTCCTCGGGCGTGCCCGGCGGCCCGCCTTCGATCTCGGGGCCGTGATCATAAAAAATTTCACTGCAGGGTCCGCAGGGACCGGTGTCGCCCATAGACCAGAAATTATCCGAAGTGCCGATGCGGGTGAAGCGTTCGCGATCGACGCCGATATCCTCGAGCCAGATATCGGCGGCCTCGTCGTCGTCGGCGTACACCGTGACCCAGAGCTTTTCCGCGGGCAATCCGATGACTTCGGTGAGGAAATCCCAGGCGTAGTGAATCGCGTCCTTTTTAAAATACTCACCAAAGCTGAAATTGCCGAGCATTTCGAAAAACGTGTGATGGCGCGCGGTATAGCCTACGTTTTCGAGATCGTTATGCTTGCCACCGGCGCGCACACAGCGCTGCGAGGTGGTGGCGCGGGTGTAGCTGCGCTTGTCGCTACCGAGAAAAACGTCCTTGAACTGCACCATACCCGAATTGGTGAACAACAGGGTCGGATCGTTGCCCGGCACCAGCGGGCTCGATGGCACGATGGTATGCCCATGCGATTCGAAATACTTGAGAAACTTTTCCCTTAACTCGGCGCTAGTCGTCATTTAATCAATCAGAGCTCAATACAAATAGCGCCCGAAAACAGCCGGGCGCGACAAACCGTATACCGCGTCAATCGGTTACGGCTTTTGCCAATAAAGACGACGGGATATACGGGCTAACGAAATAATCGCATGACTGACTCGGGAGAAAAACCCCTATTTTGTAAAAAACGCGCCTGTTTCATGCGCTGCGCGTAGTCCGCGGGTATGGATTGACCATACTTGCGGGCTCGCTGCTGTTGCATTAATTCGTCCCAGCGCCCCGCAAACGGCTCGAGAAATTCGTCCACCAATGATTCCGCGACGCCTTTCTGGCGTAATTCGAAACGAATTTTAATCGGCCCGACGCCCGCGTTGAAACGATGGTTGACATAGGATTCGGTAAAACGCTCGTCCGATAGCAATCCATCCTGCCGCAGCGCATGCAGCGCGGCATCGATATCGTCGATATCAAAATCGCGGGATTTCAGCTTTTGCCGCAACTCCTGCTCGGAATGCTCGCGCCGCGCCAGCAAATCCATCGCCTTCTTGCGTACCTCGGTTTGGGAATTTTGCGCTTCCATCACCGAAAAGTTATTTCCAGGTAAACGTCAGTTCGACGTTTTGAAGGCTTTTACCGACTACCACGGGATCGCTACAAGACCGATGCGTCGGACCGCCCCGCTTGCGCGGGGATGACGTTGTAAAAAAAAGCCGCTGGAGGGGATAGACTCCAGCGGCATTGCCAGTTAACAACATTGGGTGGAATGGGATAGGTAGGCTAGGGAATTTCCACCGCTTCGGGTTCGACTTCTGGGAGGGAGTCAGTTGCTTCACTGTCAATTGGGTCGGCGTTTTTAGCTTTCGCCTTTGGTAATAATTCATCCCTCAGGCGGCGATCGATATCCTGCGCCATCTCGGGATGCTCCTTGAGGAAGGTGCGCACATTGTCCTTGCCCTGACCGATGCGTTCCTCGTTATAGCTGTACCAGGCGCCGGATTTTTCAATCATGCCGTGCTTGACGCCGAGGTCGATGAGCTCACCTTCGCGCGACGAGCCTTCGCCGTAGAGAATCTCGAACTCGCACTGTTTGAATGGCGGCGCCACCTTGTTCTTGACGACCTTGACGCGGGTCTCGTTGCCGATCACTTCGTCACCGCGCTTGATCGCCCCTATGCGCCGAATGTCGAGGCGCACGGAGGCATAGAACTTTAAAGCGTTTCCCCCGGTGGTGGTCTCCGGGTTGCCGAACATGACCCCGATCTTCATGCGGATCTGGTTGATGAAGATCACCATAGTGTTCGAGCGCTTGATGTTGCCGGTGAGCTTGCGCAGCGCCTGTGACATCAAGCGCGCCTGCAGGCCCATGTGCGAATCGCCCATGTCGCCTTCGATCTCCGCCTTCGGCGTCAGCGCCGCGACCGAGTCGACCACGACCACGTCGACCGCGCCGGAGCGCACCAGCATATCGGTTATCTCCAGCGCCTGTTCGCCGGTGTCGGGTTGCGACACCAGCAACTCATCGATATTGACGCCCAGCTTGTCGGCATAGGTCGGGTCGAGCGCATGCTCGGCGTCGACGAAGGCGGCCGCGCCGCCGCCTTTCTGACATTCGGCGATCACCTGCAGCGCCAGCGTGGTCTTACCCGAGGATTCAGGACCGTAAACCTCGATCACGCGCCCGCGTGGCAAACCGCCGACGCCCAGCGCCACGTCGAGCGACAGTGATCCGGTTGAAATGACGCCCATGGTCATATCGACCCCGGAATCACCAAGCCGCATGACAGATCCCTTGCCAAACTGCTTTTCGATTTGCCCCAACGCCGCCGCCAGCGCTTTTTGCTTATTGTCGTCCATTTGCTACCTACCTATCGTTTGAGTTGCTGAATTATCACACAGCCGAACGAGAACATAAAGAGAACTTTTAAGTTTGCGTAAAATTCTCGTTTCCGCTGTTTTCGAACATGCGGCCTATTATCAGGGAATAGTGGCTCATAACGTGAGCCAGTAAAAATAAATTTAAAAAATATCGAATTCGCGCCAAGCGGTTGAACCCGGCTCGCGGCAACGATAGTCTTCACCCAGACAAACTGGCAACCCTGTGAACAACAAGCAACGTCCCGATCTTTCAGAACGCACTATCCTGCTATTGCTGGCGGTGGTCATCGCCGCGGCGGCTTCGATTCTACTGCTGCCGGGCGGGGTGTCGCCCGCTTCGGTAAGCGGACAGCTTTGCGCCGCCGCCGGCGCGCTGCTGCTGCTGGCGCCGCTGCTGTTCGTGGTCATGAAACGCTCGGGCCTGAGCGCCAGCCCGCCGACCTGGTTTATCGCGCACGTGCTGGCGACCATGCTCGGCTGCTGCCTGATTTTCATCCATGTCGCCGCCGCTGAGTGGATTACGCCGCCGGGCCTGGTTCTCGCCCTGCTAGTGGCACTGGTCCTGCAGGGCAGCCTGCTGCGCGTCGTTTTTTCGCGCGGCTTCTCCCTGCTGTTTGCCCGCAGCAGCCTGGCGACCGGTTTCAGCGCCCCGCAAACGCTCGACAAGGCCGCCCTGCAGGGCGTGATCGACGCCAAGGTGAGCCTGTTGCAATCCCTGGACCCGGGCGCCGACGAGGCACGGTTTTCACCGGCGCTGAAACACTGGATGCGGCGCCCGCTAAAAAGCCTGCGTTACCAGTGGCTGGCAGAACGCGAGGCGCGCATGATCGGCGCGCGAGCCAGCGCCGGCTGGGAACTCGGCTGGTCGCGGCGTATCCACATGCTGATCGCGCTCGGCTTTTACCTGGGCCTGCTGGCGCATGTCGTCGTGGTGCTGTTCTTCGCCGGTTACGCCGCTGCCGGCGAACCCATCGACTGGTGGTATATCACCGCCTGGGGAGGCTAAAGCATGACCGATGCAAATACCCAGCTGGCGCTGATGATCGATCTCGAGCGCTGTACCGGCTGCAAGAGCTGCGAAGCCGCCTGCAAGCAAACCAACGCGCTCGGTCCCAACAGTTACCGCAACCGCGTGATCTGGTTCGACGAACAGCAGGCTGGCGACGAGGCATCGCTGGCGCGCCTCGATTTCCTCACCGTCACCTGCCAGCAATGCGAACGCCCGGCCTGCCTGCGCGCCTGCCCGGTATACCCGAAGGCTATATCCAAGGATCCCGTCACCGGGGTCGTGTCGATCGATGAAAACCGCTGTACCGGCTGCGGAGAATGCGCCCTGTCCTGCCCTTACGGCGCCATCGGCTACAACGCCGAACAGCACCACGCGGTCAAATGCGACCTCTGCGCCGAGCGCCGCACGCGCGACCTCGGGCCGGCCTGCGCTTTCGTTTGCCCGACCCGCGCGATCAGCTTCGACAATCGCGCCGAGCTGCTCGAACAGGCCAGGCGCGATCAGCGCGAAATTCTCGACACCGACCACTTCCTGCAGCAACCGGCGACGATTTACCTGCGACGCCCTCGCGACGCGGGCGCAAATGCGCCCGCAGGCCCCGCGCGCAGCACGCCCGCGCTGATGAGCGATCACTCGAGCCGGGGCTCGCTGCAACCGGGCATCGCCAGCGGCAGCTACCGCAGGGCGGACAAAACGGAACTGAACAAGCAGCCCGAACGCGTCGTGCCGGGCGCCTGCAACATCTGCTTCAACGGCTGCCCGATCAAGTTCCACCTGCGCGGCGACAAGGTCGTCAATATCTACGGCAACGACGAGGACCCGGTATTCCAGGGCCGGGTCTGCCCCAAATCGCAAATGACGCTGCAGATGTACGACAACCCGCACCGGCTGACGACGCCGCTGAAGCGCGTCGGCAAACGCGGCAGCGACAGGTTCGAGGCCATTAGCTGGGAACAGGCGCTCGGCGAAATCGCGCACAAGCTCGAGGCGGTACGGGAGCAGTACGGCAGCGAGGCGCTCGCCATCCAGTCCGGTTCGCGCACCGGCGTGCTCAACATCATCGGCGCGATCCCGATATTCGCAAAGCTCTGGGGCACCGCCAACGTGGCCGCGACCGAACCCTATTGCGACATGGGCAAAGGTATCGCGTTGAGCCTGACGCAGGGCACCGGCGTGATGGCCAGCGTCTACACCGAGGAAGACATCGGCAGCGCCGAGGCCTATGTCTATATCGGCGACAACCAGGCCGAAACCCGGCCGGTCAACTTCGGCATGACCAACGACTGGCGCCTTAAGCACGGCGCCAGAATGATCGCGGTCGACCCCAGGCTTACCGCCACCGCAAGCAAGGCCGACGACTGGCTGCCGATCCGCTCGGGCACCGACATGGCGCTCGGTCTCGGCATCATCCATTACCTGTTCGCCAACGATTTGCACGACCAGGCCTTTTGCGAGCAGTGGATCGTCGGCTGGCGCGAGTGGCGCGATTTCGTATCCGAGCAGGGTTACGATCTCGACTGGTGCGCCCGGGTTACCGACCTGCAGCCGGGACAGATCGAAATGCTGGCGCGAACCATCGCCGCCGCCGACGGCTGCATGATTTTCCTCAGCCGCGGCATCAACCAGCACACCAACTCGGCGCAAACCAACCGCGTATTCATGTTCGTCGCGGCGATGACCGGCAACTGGGGGCGCCGCGGCGGCGGTTATTTCAACGTCTCGTCGGAAATGAACTGGAAGGCGCCGAAACTGCCGAAGGAGCGCCGCCCCTGGACGCGAGCCGCAATTGGCAAGAACCCGTCGGACTGGATGACGGCCATGCTCGACGACGATCCCTACCCGATCAAGGCGTTGATCACCGGTAACAATCCGATGGCGCAATGGCCGAACCAGAACCGCGCCCGGCGCGCGCTGCAGGCGCTCGACCTGGTGGTGCATATGGAGCTGTTCAAAAACGCCACCTCGCGTTACGCGGACTACGTTCTGCCAATGGCCAGCGGCATCGAAAAAGGCGGTACCTCGCGTTTCGCCGAGGACCGGCGCATCGTCTGGAACGACCGCCTGATCGACCCGCCGGGCGACGCCAGGTCCGATCACTGGTTCTGGATCGAGCTCGGCAAGAAATTCGGCTTCGACGACCTGCTGAAGGACGATTACAAGGATCCGCGCAAGTTGTGGGACGAGGTGCTGGTGGCGGCGACGCCCGATCTCGCCGACGCCACCACCGAACGCCTCACCAGCCTGCCCAACCGCAGCATACGCCTGCCCTTCTTCGAGTCGAAGAATGGAGAACTCGACCCGGTATACGTCACCGAAGCCATGCGGCAGAATCCCGACGCCGGCCTGAGCTACCCGACGCCCAGCGGCAAGCTCGAATTCTGGACGCCCGAGCAGGAGCGCAAGTTCGAAGCCATGGGCCTGTCTGCCCTGCCGGAGTTTTACACCGAGGCCGAACAGCTGCTGAACCTGCCGCATATCAAGTATGACGAAAAACCGGTGGCATCGAGTTTCTTCGACCGCGAGACGCTGGTTTACCCTGGCCGGATCGTAAACGAGCAGGTCACACGCGACGACGCCTTCGATACCGAGCTCGTCACCGGCCGACCGCCCGCGCCCCATTTTCATTCCTGGACCCATTACTTCTGGCAGGCGCAGGAAATGTGGCCCGACCTCTATTGCCAGATTCATCCGCAAAAAGCCGCCGCCATCGGCGTCGAGGACGGCGAGCAGGTGGCGATTCAAACCGCCAACGGCAGCATCGTTGCGCGCGCCTGGCTGCATCGCGGCATCCGCCCCAGCAGCGTCTTCGTGCCCATAGGCTGGGACGAACAGCAACCCTATCACCCCAGCTCTAGCGTCAACCACCTGACCGGCGTGCGGCTGGACCCGGTATCGCAGCAGGCCAACCTGAAAACCCACCTGTGCCGGGTAACCAGGGCGACGGCCTGAAATCATGCAAGCGATCGATGCCGATATATCGTCTCAGTTTCTGCTGACCCTGGGCGTGATCCTGCTGATCGGCCTGATGTTTTCGACCATCGCCGAGCGCAGTTTCCTGCCGCGCGCCACGCTGCTGCTGATATTCGGAGCCATCATCGGCGACAGCATGTTCAACCTGATTCCGGCGATGTTCACGCAGCGTTTCGAACTCATCGCCGACATCACCCTGCTGATGGTCGGCTTCCTGCTGGGCGGCAAGCTGACCGCGAGTTCGTTGCGCGATCACAGTTTCAAGTCGTTCGCCATTTCGTTCAGCGCCGCGGTGATTCCGGCCGCCGTGGTTTGTCTCGGCATGATGGCGATGGGAGTCACGATCGAAATCGCGGTGTTACTGGGATGCTTCGCCGCCGCCACCGCGCCGGCGGCGATATTCGACGTGGTCGAGGAGTCCGGCATCAAAAACCGTTTCAGCGAACTGTTACTGCTGATTGTCGTGCTCGACGATGTCTGGGCGCTGTTACTGTTCGGCGTCGGCATGGCCATCGTCACTTCGCTCAACGGATCCGGCGGCGACATCGGTTTGGCTTCGCTGGTCGTGCAGGAACTCGGTGGCGCGATATTGCTGGGCGTGGCGATCGGTTTGCCCGCCGCCTACCTGAGCGGGCGCATCAAGCCCGGAAAACCGATGCTGTCGGAGGCGCTCGGCATCGTCTTCCTGTGCGGCGGCCTGGCGCTGTGGCTGAACGTTTCCTACCTGATCGCGTCAATCGTCATGGGCGCGGTTATCGCCAACCTCGCACGCCACCACGACTACCCGTTTCACGCCATCGAGGGCATCGAATCCCTGTTCATGGTGGTGTTTTTCGTGCTCGCCGGCGCTTCGCTGCAATTCGACGCGCTCGCCACCATCGGCGGCATTGGCGTGATTTACATCGTCTGCCGCGCGCTCGGCAAATACCTCGGCGCCTGGCTCGGCGCTACCTTAAGCCGGGCCGGCAGCAAAAATCAGCAATGGATGGGAGTCGCGCTCCTGCCCCAGGCCGGGGTTGCGATCGGCATGGCGCTGGTGGCTTCGAACCGCTTCCCGGAGTATCGCCAGGTAATGCTGCCGATCGTCATCGCATCAACCGTTGTGTTTGAAATCATCGGCCCGGTGTTTACCCGCTATGCGATCGGCCATAGCCCCGACCAACAGGGCTAATCCGGCTTAGACCGGCGCAATCATCTCGAGCAGCATTTCGATCGCGGTCTCCAGGGTCGCGGTGCGCACCGCTTCGCGATCGCCATCGAAACAGCACAGCCTGGCGACCAGTTGATCGCTGCTAGCGATTGCGATCCACACCGTGCCCACCGGTTTTTCCTCGCTGCCGCCGCCGGGACCGGCGACACCGGTGACGGCGATCGCATAATCGGCGCGGCTATGGCGCAGCGCGCCGCTGGCCATCGCGGCCGCGACCGGCTCGCTGACGGCGCCATAGTCCTCGATTATCGAAGCCGGCACCGCCAGCATCTCGCTCTTGGCCTCGTTACTGTAGGTAACGAATCCGCGTTCGAACCAGTCGGAACTGCCGGCCAGGTCGGTGAAGGTCTTTGCAATCAGGCCGCCGGTACAGGATTCGGCGGTGCAGACGCGCTGCCCCGCCTGCAGCAGCAGCGCGGCCAGCCTGGCCGTCTGTTGTTCGGCATTGTTGCTCATGCGCGCATTATACCCGAAGCCCTCAAAACGGATAATCGCCGCCCGCCAATGATGGCGGCGCCGTAATCCATGGCTACCTGTTATTTGACATGCATCAACTGTCAATTTGCTTTGCATGGTCCGCGCGGCCTGCGGTTGATATACTTAAAGCTAATTAATCAATCAACGGCCAACATGAACGACTCAACCAATCCGCAAGCCGTCGCGGCGGAATCCGCCGACGATAGCCAGTTCGAAACTCCGTCGATGGAAGACGCCAGTATCGCCGAGCACGAGATAGATCGCATGGAAGTGATTCGCCGCTTCGAAAACGGCATGTATCCCTATACCGACAAGATCAGCAAAGGCGAATACGAAAGGGAAAAAGCCGAGCTACAGGTCGAATTGCTCAAGGTGCAGAAATGGGTGAAGGAAACCGGCAAGAAAATTGTCATCCTGTTCGAAGGCCGCGATGCCGCCGGCAAGGGCGGCGCGATCAAGCGCTTCATGGAACACCTCAACCCTCGTGGCGCCCGCGTCGTGGCGCTGGAAAAGCCCACCGTCGCCGAACGAACCCAGTGGTATTTCCAGAGATATATAAAGCACCTGCCCTCGGCCGGTGAAATGGTCCTGCTCGACCGCTCCTGGTACAACCGCGCGGGCGTCGAGCGCGTGATGGGATTCTGCGACCCCGCCGCCTACCTGGAATTCATGCGCCAGTGTCCCGAAATCGAACGCATGCTGGTGCGCTCGGGCGTAATCCTGTTCAAGTACTGGTTTTCGGTCACCCAGGAAGAACAGCGCCGCCGTTTCGAATCGCGCAAGACAGACCCGCTAAAGCAATGGAAGCTGTCGCCGATCGACCAGGCTTCGATCGATAAATGGGACGATTACACCGAGGCCAAGGAAGCGATGTTCTTTTATACAGACACCGCCGACGCGCCCTGGACCATCATCAAATCGGACGACAAGAAGCGCGCGCGCCTGAACTGCATGCGCCATTTCCTGTCGTCGCTGAACTACGACGACAAGGACGGGGAACTGGTTGGCCAGGCCGACCCGTTCATCGTGACCTCGAGCGATCACGCAATCGCCCACAGCGAGCACATCCTCGGCAAGAGCCTGCATCCGGAGCA
>CALJQI010000220.1 GCA_937980285.1 uncultured Gammaproteobacteria bacterium
TCGCCTGGTGAAAGCCCGGGAAATGGCAAACGCCCAGCACCTTGTGCCGCGGGATCTGCTGCAACTCCAGCTGCAGGCCGGTAAAAAACGCCAGCGTGCCTTCCGAACCGACCAGCAGGCGCGCGATGTTGGCCTCGTCGGACTGCGCAAGCTGGTCGATGTTGTAACCGCCGACGCGACGCAACAGCGGCGGAAAACGGCGTTTTATCTCCTCCGCCTCGCGCTCGCCGAGCTCGATCATTTTACGCACCAGGCCGGCACAGCTTCCCTGCAGCGAACTGTGCGCCGGGTCGGCGAAGTGCGCGCTGCTGCCGTCCGCCAGGATGGCGTCGATGGCCTGCACGTTGTGCACCATGTTGCCGTAGCGAATCGAGCGCGCGCCGCAACTGTTGTTGCCGGCCATGCCGCCGAGGGTGGCGCGATTCCCGGTGGAGACGTCGACCGGATAGAAAAGCCCCTGCGGCCTGAGGTAGCGGTTGAGCTGGTCGAGCACCATTCCGGGCTCGACGCAAATCGAGCGCGCCTCGGCATCGAAGGTTTTCACCTGGTTCAGGTACTTGCTGGTATCGACCACCAGCGCCTCGCCCACCGTCTGACCTATCTGCGAAGTGCCGCCGCCCCGCGGCAATATCGGGATTCCCTCGTCGGCGGCGATCTCGACCGCACGCAAGATATCCTGTTCGCTGCGCGGCACCACTACCCCGATCGGTTCGATCTGGTAAATCGACGCGTCGGTACTGTAGCGGCCGCGGCTGAAGGCATCGAACAACACCTCGCCCTCGAGTTCGCGACACAGGCGCGCCGCCAGCGCGCTATCGCCGATACGCGCCGAGGAGCGCGTAGAGCCCTGTCGTCGATTGCCGCAAATCGTCACCGGTCAAATTTCCTCAGCCGTGGAAGACGGATTGAACCAAGCAGGCGTGTGGTGTGTAACGCCGCTCCAACCTGATACACGCAAAACACTAACAGTGATACAAGATCATCTCAACAAAAGACGGTTCGGGTAAAATGACAATCAAGGTTAGAATTGAAGCAAATGCTTCCTTAATCAATTTTTGAGTAAAGGTTCCGATGACAGGCAAACATAAACCCAAGCGCATCGTCATTATGGGCGCCGCAGGCCGTGATTTTCACAATTTCAACATGGTATACCGCGACGATCCAGACACCCGCGTTATCGCCTTCACCGCCAACCAGATTCCGGATATTGCCGGGCGTCGTTACCCGCCTTCGCTGGCTGGCGCCAACTACCCCGACGGCATCCCTATCGTCGACGAGGCGACACTGGGCAGTGTTTGTCGGCAGCAAGCTATCGAGCAGGTGGTATTTGCCTACAGCGATCTCAGTCATGCCGAGGTGATGCACAGGGCCTGCCTGACGCTGGCTGAAGGCGCAGACTTCCTCTTGCTTGGTCCTGATCGCACCATGTTAAAGGCATGCGTACCGGTGATCGCCATTTGCGCGGTCAGAACCGGTTGCGGTAAATCACAGACCACGCGCTGGCTGGCGAAGTTATTGAAACAAAAGGGTTTGCAGGTAGCGGTCATTCGCCACCCGATGCCCTATGGCGACCTCGAAAAACAAGCGCTACAGCGATTTGCAAATCGTGCCGATCTGGATGCCGCCGACTGCAGCGTCGAGGAACGAGAAGAGTACGAACCGCACCTGGAAGCGGGCACGATTGTCTACGCCGGCGTCGACTATGCCAAAATCGTCGCGCAGGCAGAAAAGGAGGCCGACATCATCCTGTGGGATGGCGGCAATAACGACTTTTCCTTCATTCGGCCCGACCTGCACATCGTTTTGGCCGACCCGCTGCGGCCCGGCAATGAAACCAGCCATTATCCCGGCGAAGCGGTGCTGCGTACCGCCGATGTCGTGGTGCTTGCGAAAGTGAACTCGGCAGCCGATGCCGATATCGAGACTGTCACCGAAAATATACACAAGATAAACCCGCAGGCGACGATCGCCCGTGCCGCTTCACCGGTCAAACTGGAACAGTCCGCCGCGGTGCGCGGCAAACGCGTGCTGGTAGTCGAGGACGGTCCGACAATCACCCATGGCGGCATGCCTTACGGCGCCGGCTACGTTGCCGCCACCCAGGCACAGGCGCAGGAAATCGTAGATCCGCGCAGTAGCGCGCACGACGATATTGCCGCGGTTTACCAGCAATACCCCCACATCGGTTGCGTGCTGCCCGCGCTGGGCTATCATCCGGCGCAGCTCGAGGCGCTACGCGCAACCATCAATGCGTCCGACGCCGATGTCGTGGTCGCGGCGACACCCTGCGACATCGGCGCCCTGATCGACATCAACAAACCGGTGGTACGTGCTTTCTATGAATTTGCCGAAGTTGAAGAATCGGCGCTCGGAAACCTGATCGATTCCTTCCTGTCCAGCAGAAAATCTGGCGTTTAGTCCCACCAGAGCGTGTCGGTCATATCGCGGGTAATTACGGTGCCGGCCTTGCCGTTCAAAATCGCGCTGACGTCCTGCAGCCGCCCGACACCCGCCAGCCCGCCCATTTGTTCGGCAAACTCACAGGCCGCTTCTACCTTAGGCGCCATCGATCCCGCTGCGAACGCAAATTGCCGGATCTCGTGCGTCGAGATGCGACGCATGGCGGCTTCGCTCGACTGACCCCAGTCTTTACAGATCGCCTCGATATCGGTCAACATGATAAATGCATCCGCGGCAAGTTCGCGGGCGAGCAGCGAACTCGCGGAGTCCTTGTCGATCACCGCCTCGACGCCGAACAGCTGCCCGTCGTCGCGGCGAACCACCGGAATACCGCCCCCTCCGGCGCAGACAACAATCACCCGGTTTTCGACCAGTAAACGAATAACATCGAGCTCCAGGATACGATGCGGCCGCGGCGAGGGCACGACGCGTCGGAACGACTTGCCATCAGCTGCCATTGCCCAACCGCGCGCCTTTGCTATGCGTTGCGCCTCGGCCTTGCGGTACACGGGGCCAATCGGCTTGGTTGGATGGCGAAACGCGGGATCATGCAAATCGACCTCGGTCTGGGTTAGCAGGGTTGCGCAACGGTGGCCGGCGGGTAGCAGGTTGTTTAATTCCTGCTCGATGAGATAACCGATCATACCCTCGGTTTCTGCATCCAGGATATCCAACGGGTAATGCACGTCTTCCCTGTAGGCCGAATCCTGTAACGCGAGCAGGCCAACCTGCGGGCCGTTGCCATGGGTGATCACCAGCTGATGTTCGAGCGCGAGCGGCGCCAGAGCCCGCGCCGCAATTTTTACGTTAACCCGCTGATTCTCGGCGGTCAGGGCTTGCCCGCGGTGTAGCAGGGCATTGCCGCCCAGGGCGGTGACGATTAGCATTCAGTCCCCCAGGGTCGCCACCAGCACGGCCTTGATCGTATGCATGCGATTCTCGGCCTGGACGAACACGATCGACGCCTCGGATTCGAAAACCTCCTCGGTGACTTCCAGCGCGTCGAAGCCATACTTCTGATAAATCTTTTCGCCGATCGCTGTCTCGCGGTTGTGGAATGCCGGCAGGCAATGCATGAACTTCACCGCGGGATTTCCGCTCATCTCCAAAACGGCCCGATTGACCTGGTAGGGCATTAGCTGCGAAATGCGCTCATCCCAGATGTCATCGGACTCGCCCATCGAGACCCAGACATCGGTGTAAACGAAATCGACGCCATTGAGGGCTGCTGACAGATCATCGGTAATATCGAGCCGCGAGCCACTGTGCTGAGCAATCTGGCGGCATTTGGTAATCAAACCGCTGTCCGGTTGCAGCGCCGCCGGTGCGGCGATGCGAAAATCCATGCCCATTATGGCGGCGCCGACCATCAAAGAGTCGCCCATATTACCGCGGCCATCGCCCAGATAGCAGAAGCTGATCTCCGACAGGGGCAATTGCGAAACCTCTTCCATCGTCAGAAAATCCGCCAGCACCTGGGTCGGGTGATACTCGTCGGTCAGGCCATTCCACACCGGCACACCATGACGCCCCAGCTCTTCCGCGCTCTGCTGGCCAAATCCGCGGTATTCGATGCCATCGTACATTCGCGCCAGCACCCTGGCGGTATCCTTCATCGACTCCTTGACTCCGATCTGGCTGCCGGTCGGCCCGAGATAGGTCACGTTGGCGCCCTGGTCGAAGGCCGCAACCTCGAACGCACAGCGCGTGCGCGTCGAAGTTTTTTCAAAGATCAGCGCGATGTTTTTGCCGATCAGGCGCTGCCGTTCGTTGCCCGCGTATTTATCCGCCTTCAGGCGCGCGGCCAGGTCGAGTAGATGACGAATTTCCTCCGACGTGAAATCCAGCAGCTTCAAAAAGTTTCGCCGTCGCAGATCAATTACCATTTTCCGTCTCCGTAAATCACGAAAAAGACTGATTCATTGCACTCAAGATTTCAAATCTAATTGCCCCGAATTACTCATGACCTGATCACAGTGTAACCTTTGCCACATATTCCGAAGTCATCAGCGCGAGTAGGGCGCTGTAGTTGGGGATGAAAGCCAGCTCATCCCCGACCCGAACCGGCCCGGCTGAGGCGCTCACATCGACGACGGTGTAATCGCTGGATGCACCCAGAACGACCACCCCTGGCTCGCACGGCGCAATGCCCGCCACATCAACATCTTCGCGCCCCAGGTTTAACAAGACCCTCAGTTTTTCGCCCTGGTCCTCGAACCGCGTCAGCCCACCGAATGCATCCTCTGTGCGCGTACCCAGCGGCCGCGAGGGTTTGCGTTTGACCTCCAGCACTTCAGCGTGAATCACGAAGGCATCCTGGAAAGTGCCCGGCCAGGGTTTGCGCCGCGTGGTTTCGCGGCCGAGCAGAATAGCCTCGCCGATTCGCGCATGATTGATCCGTGCCGGCATCCTGTCCGCCGCGATCATCTCGAGACCGCTGGAATTGATAGCGGAGAGCCATTGCAGCTGGAGCGCGAAATCCTGCTCGGTCTCGGCCGCCAGATCCACCAGCAGTCCCATGTTTGCCTCGCTAGGAACGACGCCGCCAAAACAGGCGAGATTGGTTCCCAGACCGCGGACACGAATGCCCGGAAATTCAAGTGCAGACTTTACCAGGACAGCCAGCTCATCCGGCCAGACACCCTCGCGCAGATCACCCAGGTCGACCATCAAAATCACCTCGTGAATCTGGCCGCGGCGCTGCGCCGCATCCGACAGGGCTGCAAGTAAAGCCGGTTCCGAATTCAGACTGACGCTCACCGCTTCGACAACATCGTCAACGATCGACAGCGAGGGAATCCGCAGCAGTATATAAGAGGCATCGACACCGGCCGCCTGCATACGCCGGATATTTTCCAGGCGCGAATCGGCAATCGCGCAGACGCCACCGCGCAGCATGGCCAAGGCAACCTGCGGGTGACCGCAGGTTGCCTTGGTAACGCCGCATACTTCGATATTTCGGCTCTGGCACAGCCCGACAATAGTGCGCGTATTGTGCTCAAGCTTGTCGAGGTCCACGGTTACACGAGGGGCGGTCATGGCGCGATTCCAGAAAGCTTAAGCCCGCCATAGAAACCTGCATTCGGATAAAGACCCACTAAGAGTACTGACAATGCCATGATAAGGTTATCTTAATCAGCACAATAGATAGTTTGATTGACTGCCATCAACTCCACCTGATTCAAATTCGTATAGATTTGTGCATGTTCTAGTCGCAACCAGGCAGGAGCAGGATCATGCAAACCAGAGAAATTGCAAAAGACGACTGGCATAGTTTTTTCGACCAGGTTTCCCGGGCGCTACGGGGCAAGCTTATCCAGATCGAAGTCGATAGTCTTCAACTGGGCGCCCAGATCGAAGCGAACAAGCTGTCACTCAATGGCTTAACCTACGACAGCAAGGATGATGCATTGATCATCACTAGCGATCAAATCGAGCACGTTATCCGCTCACCGCTACAGATTTTTATCACCGATGGTGGCGAAGGTATTAATAGCCTCAAGGTTTGCGCGGCGGACGGAACCGATCAAATCGTCAATTTTACCGAGCCGCTGGCGCTGCCATCGGCGGGATAGACCGAATCTGCATGAGCTTGAGAGAAACCTATGAAAAGAAAATGCAGGCGCAGCTTGGCGAGTTAAAAGCCGAGATTGCCGAACTCAGGAAAAAAGCAGATCAAACGGAAACCAACCTGCAGCTTGAATACTACACGCTGATCGATGAGCTACATTTAAATCTGGAAACAGCCAATCTGAAGTTCCAGCTGCTTAAAGACGCCAGCGACGAAAAGTGGGATGAATTTAAATCAGAGTTCGAGCTGGTCTGGGACTCTTTGCGCGAACTGGTAAAGTCAGTAACCTCGCCCTGAGCCGCTCGAACTGCCATAATCCGCCCAAATAATAAGTAAATAAACAAACGGGAGTGGAGGGATTGTTTTTTTTATCCCTCCGCCACCTATTAGAAGATATCCTGCGGCTTCACCTGCCCTTGAACAGCGAACCCATGATTCCGCGCACCAGTGCCCTGCCGGTTCGGCTGCCGAGGCTGCGTACAACGCTTTTGACAAAGGTTTCGGCGATGCTTTGGCGCGGCCGCCCGCGCGGCTTCGGTGCGGCGTGGCGCCGTTTGGGTGTCGGTTTCTTCGCGACCGCGGCTTTTGCGGCCTGATCGGCGCGCCTGGCCAGATTCTCGAATGCCGACTCGCGATCGACCGTGGTGTCGTACTTGTCGGCGAGCGGGCTTTGCATCACGATTTCATAGACTTCCGCCTTGCGCGCGGCGCCAATCCTGGAGACCGGCGGCTTGACCATGGTGCGTTTAACCACCGAGGGCGCGCCATTGGCCATCAAGGTCGATATCAGCGCCTCGCCGACGCCCATCTCGCTGATGGCGTCCTTCACTGAAAAACTGTCGTCGCTGCGAAACGTTTGCGCCGCCACCCGTACCGCCTTTTGTTCCTTCGGGGTAAAGGCACGCAGCGCGTGCTGCACTCGATTCGCCAGCTGCCCCAGCACCGAGTCGGGAATATCGCTCGGGCTCTGGGTAATGAAGTAGACGCCGACACCCTTGGAGCGAATCAGGCGCACCACCTGCTCGATTTTATCGATCAGCGCCTTCGGCGTATCCTTGAACATCAGGTGTGCCTCGTCGAAGAACACCACCAGGCGCGGCTTTTCCGGGTCGCCGATTTCAGGCAGGTTCTCGAACAGCTCGGACATCAACCACAGCAGCAGGGTCGAGTAAACCGCCGGCTCCTGCACCAGCTTGTTGGCGACCAGCACGTTGACAAAACCCATGCCGTCGCCATCGACTCGCATCAGGTCATCCAGCTCGAGCATCGGCTCGCCGAAAAACTTCTTCGCCCCGCTGCGTTCCAGCACCAGCAGGCGTCGCTGAATCGCTCCGACCGAACTCGAGGAAACGTTGCCGTACAGCGCCTTCAGTTCCGATGCAGTCGCGGCCACATGCTGCAGCATCGCGCGCAGATCCTTCAGATCCAGCAACAACAGGCCATTGTCATCGGCGACGGCGAAGGCGATGTTCAGAATGCCTTCCTGGGTTTCGTTCAATCCCATCAGGCGCGCCAGTAAAACCGGGCCCATGTCGGAAATGGTGGCGCGAATCGGGTGCCCCTGCTTCTGGTAGAGGTCCCAGAACACGGTCGGGCAACCGCGCCACTGGTCCAGCGGCAGGCTCAGCGTTTCGAGCCGCTCGTTGACCCTGGGATGCGACTTGCCGGCCTGGCTGATACCCGAGATATCGCCCTTGACGTCGGCCAGGAAAACCGGCACTCCCTGCTGCGAAAAGCTCTCTGCCAGCGCCTGCAGGGTAACCGTCTTGCCGGTGCCGGTGGCGCCGGCGATCAAACCATGGCGATTGGCGCGCTTCAGGTTCAGATGTACCGGGTATACGCCCTCGCCCTGTTTCTTGTCCTGGGTTGCGTAACCCAGCAGAATGCTGTTGTCTGCCATGCTTTGTCCCTGCTGTGGATTAGCCCTTGACGTCGATCAGGGTCGGGCATGATTATCTGCGCTGGGCAAAAATAATCAAGGATGGAGCGGGAATCTTATTAACGACACGCCAGGTGTTCAGAACAAGAATTAAGGAATCTCTGCAAAACTCAAAATCCAGAGTCATTGCGAGCGGGGCCCAGCCCGTGAGCGAAGCGAACGCATTGGCTAAAGCGAAGCAATCTTTATGTTGAATTTCAAATACTTAAAGATTGCTTCGTCGCTGCGCTTCTTTATGCCCTGCGGGTATTTATGCCCTTTGGGTATCGCAATGACGAGTTTTGCAGAGATTCCTTAAACATAATGCTTTTTGACTCAGCAGCCATCAGCGTGGCCACTACACTAAAATTCGTCACAAAACTGGAAGTTGATAACAGTATAAAGAGGCCGGGGAAATTGAAGTCAATCTCTCCGGCCCCTTCCTCAAACTGTGGTTATTGAGATTTTCGGTCAGGTATCCTGGTTAGTGGCTGACACGACTAATGGTGATTTTAGCCACCGGATTACGCCAGTCGTAAACCGCCGCGTCCAGGTCGCCGACACCGTGCGTGCCGCGATGGATATGGACAAACTTTTCGTCACCCGGGTTGTCGCCGGGTGACAGGCCTGCGCCGCCGCAGGTCGGCCCGGGTATGCTGGCGCACAGCTCGTCGTTGGCCTCGGTACCGGCATCATAACCTGGGGAGTAAAAGGTAGAGCTGCCATGCCTGGGCGCAGGTACGCTGTCGAGCGCGATAAATCCGTCGTTGGTCGGCAGCATCATCGAGGCGAGACTGATACGGCGAGCGCCATGTTTCGCGCTGACGACCACCGTGACCGACTGCCCCGGTCCCAGCAGTCCGCCCGAGCTCTGTATATCGACGACATGCGACATTTCTTCGAGGGCCGCCTGCAACAGCGAGGTATCCCCACCTTCGGCAATCGCGGCCAGTTCATCACCGGCAGGCGCTCCGAGCTCGAAAATGCCGACTGGATGACGATGGCTCGCCACCATGATCGGGGTGAAATTTATCGAGTGGGTGATGTTGGTAATGGTGACGTGGTAAGTGGCGGAACCGCTGGCCAGCGCTGCCGGGGTGTTCACTGCGAGCCCGGCAGCCAACACGGCGCCGGCCAGTTTTTTCAAGATGGTAAACATGGTCTCTCCTCCTGGAACAAGAGGTTTGACTATGCGCGACGAAGATCACGCGGCGATCACCAAATTCTAAAATTTCTATCACGTCAGCCGCTGGCGGCAAGCGAAAAACGAAAGGTTGTGCCCTGGTGCAGCACGCTGTCGACCGACAGCTGGCTGCCGTGCATCTCGACGATACGCGAAGCGATCGCCAGGCCGAGGCCGAGCCCGGGACCGGTATCGCCCTCGTCCCGGTGGCTCGGTTTTTTGTGAAATCGTTTCAGCACGTGTGGCAATTCGTCTTCGCCGATGCCGTAACCTGTATCGGAAACGGCGACCTCGACACTGCCGTCACGCGGTGTGACCCGCAGGCGAATGTGTCCACGATCCGGCGTGTGTTTGAACGAATTATCGATCAGGTTATCGAGCACGCGTTCAATCATGCCGACATCGGCCGAGACCTCGGGCAGCTTTTCGTCGACCACCACTTCGAAATCGATGTTTTGCTCTCGCGCACGCAGGTAAAACTTGTGTGATACGTCGAACGCCAGCTCCGCCAGCGAAAACGCCTCGGTGCGCGGCTTCGAGTCGCTCGAATCCAGCTTGGCCAGTTCGAACAGCTCCTCGACCAGGCGCGTCAGTCGCTGCGCATTTTCATATGCGATCTGCAGATACAACTGTTTCTTGCTGTCGGAGAGTTCTGTCGATTTGAGCTGCAGGGTTTCCAGGAATCCGCTCAACGACGCCAGCGGCGTGCGCAGGTCGTGCGATATGTTGGCCACCATTTCGCGGCGGTTCGATTCGACCTCCTGCAGGTGTTGCATCTGTTGATCGATACGGCGCGCCATTTCCTGAAAGGTGATCGTCATACGGTCGATTTCGTCGAGGCCGGCATTGCCGGTTTCGACCTCGGCCTCGGCGTTGCGCAACTCGCTGTTGTTGAAGTCCTGCATCGCCGAACTCAGCACCCGTAGCTTGCGCATCAGGAAAAAAAACAGCAGCAGGCCGGCGACGAAGGCAAAAGCGAGCGCAACGACGACCGAGGCTGCGCTCCAGCGCATGATCAGGCTGCGCTGCAGCACATCGGAGATGCGATTGATTTTCTCGCTGCCGAGAATGGCATAGATGTAACCCTGGCGCTGATTATCGATATCGATCGGCGCCACGCTGAAACTGTTCTGTCGCGTGGCATGCCCCGGATCGTCACCCATGATCAGGCCAGCGTCGCCTTGTTCGAGGTAACGATTTATCGGCGCCAGCGAAACCTGTCTCTGCTTGATTTTGTCCGGCGCCATCGAGTGGCCGACCACCTGTCCTTTGGCGTCGAGCAGGTAAAGCTCGAGACTGGGGTTAATGATCATCACGTTATGAAACAGATCGGCAAGATTATCCTGTCGTACCCTGCCTTCCTCGATCAGCACGTGCTCGTTGACGATGTAACGCGCGAGATCCCGATTCAACTGCTGGCTGACCTCCTGCTGATACATCGGCGCCGTATACATCGCGACAAAAAGGAATAGCGCGCCGATACCGGTAAACAGCAGGAACAGCACCAGCACCAGTTTTATGTAGAGGCTGTGCAGCATCGGTTTCAGGATTCGCGGAAGCGGTAACCGACGCCCCACACGGTTTCGATGTACTGCGTCTGCGCGGGTCCGCCCTCGATCTTCTTGCGCAAGCGGTTGATGTGCGAATTAACCGTATGCTCGTAGCCGCTATGGCTGTAACCCCAGACCTGGTCGAGCAATTGGCCGCGGCTGAACACGCGCCCGGGATGGCGTGCGAAGTACAGCAGCAAGTCGAACTCCCTGGCGGTTAAATCAACGGCCTGCCCTTCGACAGACACGCTGCGGCGGCCCACGTCTATGGCCAGCGAGCGAGTCTCGATGCGCTCGCCCTGGTCATCGTCGCGCGTGGTCGCGGTGAGCTCGCTGCGGCGCAGGATCGCCTTGACGCGCGCCTGCAGTTCGAGAATCGAAAACGGCTTGGTCAGGTAATCGTCCGCGCCGAGCTCGAGCCCGAGCACGCGATCGAGTTCCGACGACTTCGCGGTCAGCATCAGGATCGGAATCGGGTTCGATTGATTACGCAGCTTGCGGCAGACCTCGAGACCGTCGAGCCCGGGCAGCATCAGGTCGAGGACGATGAGCTGATAGGCGTGGTTACTGGCGCGATTGAGGCCATCGATGCCGTTGCCGACGACATCCACCTGGTAGGCGTTGTCCTTCAGGTGGATCTCGAGCAGGTGGCAAATGTCGGGATCGTCCTCGACCACCAGACTCCGCTTGTTGTCGGCCGCATGGCGGGTCAGTGAGCCGTCACCGGCAGCGCCGGATAGGGCAAGATGCGTCATATATCACTCCAGGCTGGGTCTGGCGTTTGATCGCCTCATGCACGCAGAGTTCAATCGAACCGACAAACCGCACGCGGGAGCAAGCCGGGGCGCCGATTGAGCTGCACCCGGTTTTACCCGCTAACAATGCGCGAATACTCAGGTTTCGAAATTACCGCCTGCCTCTTCGCACTGCGCCTTGGACATTTCGAGGAACCCCTGACCTTTACAGGCATTCAACCCCTTGCAGCTGCTGGTCGCGGTTTTGCAGGAACTGTGGCCCTTGCAGGAATTGGCGCCCATGCATTTGCCCATCTCTCCGGCATGCGTGGCAATCGGTGCGCTGGCCAGCAGCGCGGCTGCGGCAACTGCGATCGCAGCGCCAGTGGTTTTTTTCGCGGTATTCATGGTTGATCTATCCTCATTTGAAACAAAATATCGATCGGCTTTGCAGCCTGCCCTGGAGGACAGGCAACAATCGCCTGCTTCCTTCGCAGATTGTAAAATCCGTCTGATCGACTGAAATCTTCCGTCGAAGGAAAACCAAGTATCGCGAAAAATATTCTCAAAAGTATCACGGGTGATATTTGCAAACCGAGTCGGCGATCCGAGCCTGGAGATAAACGCATCATGTCTTGCAAAGGGAAGTTTCACAGGACTAATTCCTTCTCTGTATTAAAAGCGGATAGAAACTTATAACAGTGTTC
>CALJQI010000221.1 GCA_937980285.1 uncultured Gammaproteobacteria bacterium
AATCCTCGATTTCTTCCGCGGTCAGCTCGGACTCGGCTTGTAACAGGCCTGGCAAAAACAGCAGCAAGGCTAACAGGTGATTTAAACGCATCTCTTTTTACTCCTGATCGAATCTTTTACTCGGTCTTTATTTCTGTGAATTTGATCTGCCATGGGCTAAAGCATTTCACCCAGGGTGGTTACAAAGGTCTCGATATTCCAGTCAACCCATACCTGACCTTCCTTAAAATAGTACTGACGGGAATGATCCCTGATCAGCGCCGGTATCGGTGGCTCGCCGCTCATGCCGTCTTCGACGGCGAGCGTCACGATCCGCGGGAAATCATCGACCCAGAAGGCAACCGCCTTTTCGTTTTCGCCGACCACGATCATGCGTCGCTTCAATTGCCCGTAGTCGATATCGAAAAGCTCGTGCAGGTCGAAAACCGGGATCATATTGCCGCGCACGCTGGTAATCCCGCTAAACCAGGTAGAGGTGTTCGGCAGGCGGCAAACGGCGCCGTGATCGACCAGTTCGCTGAGCGCATCGTCCGGCAGTAACAATCCGATATTGCCGATCAGCACCGCGTGCATCGATATCTGCCCGGCCTCCTCCTGCGGCGCCGGTTGTCCGGGCAACAGCCCGTCCGGCAGATCGAAGCTCCGCTTCAGGGCTTCGCTCGGCAGCATGAGCCTGTTTGATTCGGCCAGCACGGTACTCATCGTCGGATTAGAGATACAGGTTCAGGTTTTCGACGATTACCGCGCTATCCACCGGCTTGCTGATCAGCGCCTTGGCGCCCTGCTTCTCGGCCCAGATTCGGTCGGCGCGCTGGTTCTTGGTGCTGACGAAGACCACGGGGATATCGCTGGTTTCGGCATCGCGGGTAATTTCGCGGCAGGCGCCGTAGCCGTCGAGATCGTCCATGACGATATCCATGAACACCATATTGGGTTTTTCGCTACGGGTGCGCTCGACCGCTTCCCGGCCCGAGGTCGCGGTGATGACCTGGTAACCCGCCTCGGAAACGATTTCTTTCATTTGCTGCAGGTGGGCGGCAGTGTCGTCGACTACCAAAATCTTTTTTGCCGGCATTTCATTCTCCAGTTATATGTGAACAGTAATTCATACAATTGCTTTAACGCGCCCGTCGATTGTCGCGTCAGCGCGCGCCGGCCCGAGCGGCGCTGCCGTCGTTCAGGCCTGGGCGAGTTAATAGAAATTTTCGGACTTCCTCGACCAGGCGCTCATCGCTAGGCGGCTTGGTGACATAGGCGTCGCAGCCCGACATGGTGCCGCGCACCTTGTCGAAAGGCGATTTCTTGCTGGTCAACATGACGATGTAAGCCTTCCGGTTCGACTTGATGGTTTTGCAGGTTTTGTAGCCATCAACACCCTCCATCATGACGTCGAGGAAAATCAGGTCGTACTTGCCGCGCGAGGTCAGGTCGATGGCCTCTTCGCCGCTGGCCGCGAAACTGATATTGATCGGAAATTTCACCAGCTCGTTCAACTTGTGCTCCATGTACTTGCGCACCGGAAAACTGTCGTCGACGACCAGGATGCGCGTCGACGTATCGGAATCCGAATCGGGAACCTCAAATGAAGAACGCGTCTGGTCGACGATCTCTTCCAGCGCGGCGACCAGTTTCTGAACCCTGATCGGGCGCTGCAGCTTGAAATCGCCGTGGCTCAGATGCTCATTGTCGGTCAACATCAACGATGTGATCAGCTCATTCTTCTGACTCAACAAGTTCCACTTTTGAACCGTATCGGGACTGTCGGCGTTAACCAGTATGACGTCGGCTTCGTCCAGACGGTCCGGCGAAATCAGCAAATAGTTCTCGTTGAGCTGGGGCGCGAGCGTGAAAATACTTTTCAGCACTCGGACTTCGAGTTCGGACAATCCAATGTAACTTAGGTTAATCTCGTCATGCATATCGAAAAATCAGTCGTCCCCACGGCATAAATCGGCCACAACATAGAAATACTTTAGTTGAAATATGAGAAAAATTTCCAAAATCTGACGAACTGCACCAGTGATACGAGGCGTCAAGGCAGAAATTTGAACGCCGTCACAGAAATGGAACAAAATGATCAATACTTGAACGCCGTCACAAAGCGCGAAAGCGTTGAAACAGGATCAAATCGAGTAAGACGGCCGCTCGATAACCGAAAGAGAAGGCCGACAGGATGACTTGAAATCGAAGGCTCAGGCCTTGAAGGCGTCGTCGACCTCGAGTTGCAGCGTACTGACGAGGCCGTTGGTATGATGTGCGAGACCGATAACGGCGAGCAGTTCGCCGTACTGTTCTTCGCTCATGCCCTTGGCACGGGCGGCGGCAGTGTGCGAGTGAATGCAGTACTCGCAGGAGTTTGCCACCGAAACGCCGACGTAGATCATCTCCTTGGTCAGCGCATCGATCGCGCCAGGCGCCATCACGACTTTGATCTGCTCCCAGGTGCGGTGCAGTTGCTCTGGATTGTTGGCCAGGCCCTTCCAGAAATTATTGATAAAGTCTGTCTGCCTGACTTCACGGATATCGTCGTAGACGGCTCGGACCTCGGGGCTGGCGTCTTCGTATTCGATCAGCGGAACGGTGGCCATATCGGTTCTCCTGCGATTCGGAGGCCGAGCCTCCTGGTACGAATTGAGTAATAGTGCCGGCGAAATTCGCCGGCGAATTTACCGTCACGATACAGATCGTGCTTCGATGGTCAATCAAAAACGAAGCGGCAGGAGCCAATTACTCTTGCGCTTGATCGAACGGGCGACCTCCATTCTCCTCGGCGATTTTCATATCGATGAATGTCTCGATCATCCGATACTCGCTCGAACCGCCGACCAGGCGCATGATGCCCGACAACATTCTGAAATGACTGGAATCCTTCATCTCCTGAAAACTGTCGAATCGCAGCTTCTTGCCGTTAACCTCGATCTCCGGCTCGGCGAACCTGTCCTGCATTTGCCTGAGTTTCTCCGACGATAAAGCCGGAGCGCGGTCGCCGGCCTCGTCTTTTTTCCAGTGGTAGATATCGAAGGCGGTTTTCAACAGCACCAGGATTATCAGCCCGGCGAGCGGTTCCTCGAGCGCGCCCAGCGCAAAACCGGAAGCGATTATGGTGATGTGTAAAACCACGATTCGCCGATACGGCGCCACCATTAACTGCCTGACGCTGTCGAAACCCAGCCCCTTTCTCGCGACCTGCCGCAACCAGTCGAACAACTGCAACAACAACAGGCAAATCGCCGCCCACAGCAAATGATTATCCTGCAGCACCGGCCAGATATGATGCAGGACGCCGGTCATGCCGCGGGATTCGAAACGACCCTCGGCGAAGAGTGAAAACACGAAGCTGCCGTGCCCTAAACAAAACAGCCCGTAATGCAGGGTGAAAAAAGGCGCGAGAAAAAGCGGCATTACAAGATCGATGCCATGGCGGTACGGCCTGACCAGCATGCGCAGCAGGGTAAACAGGCCGATAATCAGGTTTTCCAGCCAGTATAGAAATATCAGGTCGAAGCTTTGCCAGCCCCAGTTGAACACGCCGTAAATCGGCAGCGCATTCAGCGCAATCAACGCCGCCATGGAAGATGGCCGAGGCAGGCCTGTTTTTGATATCGGCAATTTTACTCCTGCTGCATCAGCACGACGGGCGTCAACTGATTATAGCGGGCATTCCAGCGATCATGCCGCGCGACCCGGCCGCGAGCCTCTAGTTCGCGTTACGAAGGGCGTCGATACGCTCGGTTAACGGAGGATGGGTGCTCAACAGGGCGGTGATCATCGTCTTGCCGCTGATGCCGAAGGCCGCCATCTCTCCCTGCAGGGCCTGCGGCTCATGCGCGGCGGACAGTCGCTGCAGGGCGGCAATCATCTTGCCGCGCCCGGCGAGACTGGCGCCGCCGGCGTCGGCGCGAAACTCCCGCCGCCGGGAAAACCAGGCGGCGATTATTGCCGCCACGATACCC
This sequence comes from uncultured Gammaproteobacteria bacterium, assembly GCA_937980285.1. Classification (GTDB taxonomy): domain Bacteria; phylum Pseudomonadota; class Gammaproteobacteria. The sequence continues at coordinate 3,954 of CALJQI010000221.1, forward strand.
AGCACGACTTCGGCGAGAATCGAACCGATCCAGTACCCCGGGCCGAGACCGCGCTCGACACGGAATACGGCCTTGTCGACGAGCATGCCGATCACCCGAGAAAAGAAAATCACGAAGGTATTCAACACCCCCTGCAACAAACCCATGGTCACCATATCGCCGTTTGCCACGTGCGAAACCTCGTGCCCGAGCACGGCCTCGACTTCGTCGCGCGACATATTGCGCAGCAGGCCTGTGCTGACCGCCACCAGGGCATTATTGCGATCCATGCCGGTAGCGAAGGCGTTCATCACCGG